>DAOUPF010000141.1 GCA_030626265.1 Sulfurovum sp. | reverse complement strand
CATTAGCTTTAGATGGTCAGGGTCATTTCTGTATAGCAAGGAGAGTATCATGGCATTGATACCTACGGACTTTCCAGAGCCTGTAGTTCCTGCTATCAGTAGGTGAGGTAGTTTCTTGAGGTCAGTGATAAATGACTTTCCTACTATATCTTTACCCAATGCCACAGTCAATGGTGAGCTAGACTCTCTAAATATATCACTCTCCAAAATATCACGCAGATATATAGTATCTATGGTCTCATTTGGTATCTCTATTCCTACTACATCACGCCCAGGGATTGGGGCTTGTATACGTATAGTCTCAGCACTAAGAGCCATCGCTAGGTCATCTTGTAGCCCTAAGATTTTGGATACTTTTACATTGGGTGCTGGCTTGAACTCAAATGTAGTGACAAGCGGTCCGCTATAAGTACGCACTACATCACCATCTACTTTGAACTGCTGTAACTTATCGAGTAAGTCTTCTATCTTTCTATCTATCTCAGCTTCATTTATCTTTTTTGTAACTTTAGGTGCTTTTTGTAGAAAATCAATCTTTGGAAGTCTGAAGTTTTTGGGTCTGTTCGTCTGACCTTTTTCCATCTGTGCTAGTATCTTGGAGTTCTCTTCTAGTTCATCTACTATCTCAACTCCTGATTTTTTGGTAGCTGGCTTTCTCCTGACTCTAGTTCTTTTTGGCTTTATTGTGATAGGAGTTTCTATCTCTATATTCTCTTCTTCAAATATATCAGCACTAGCTTCATCTACTACATCATCAGTATCTATCACACCCATATATCTTGGTGTTACTGTCTCTTCTATCTCATCTACAGGGTCTAGATTCATATGCAATATATCATCTATATCCCTCTTTTTTTGGAAGTTAAAAGGATTTTGGAATATCGTTCTCATGGTGCTATATATAGAGCCTAGAGAGATTATCTTGTCTTGCTTCTCATCTGTAGTATATGGATCATATGCTGGCTCTTTTTTACTGCCTATAGATTTCATACTTCCAAGTAATCTTTTAAATTCATAATCATCATCAATCACAAGAACTAGTGCCAACATAAAAATCATCAACCAAAATAGCCATAGACCTGCTTTGCCAATAAATGGCAATAGGGTTCTATATATCTCTCTACCAGCATATCCAGCATCACCAAGCTCTACTACCAATGATTGAAACACAACCATTGATATAAAAAATAAAATCCATCCAACATATCCATCTAGTCTCCTGAGGAGATAAGGCTTTTTATAAAATATATAAAGAGGTACAAAAAGTAGTAACAGATTTACATAAGCGAGATAACCAAACAGATATATATTGGTATCACCTATGATTTTTCCTATATTTCCTACTAGTGAAGTATCATGAAAAATCGTTGAAAATGCTCCAAAGAACAGTATAATAGCAGTGATAATAATCGCAAACTTCACTTAGACTCCTTGAGCTTATCTAATATAGTATATAAAATTTTTAGCCATATTATAACATATCAAAATTAGAGTTGGTGTTATTATGCTAATTATCTACACATAATTATCGATTTTTTGGTATATAAGCTCAATATATAACAATGACTTGTTAAATTTATGTTAAAATGATATATATCAAGGAAAAGGATTCCTCATGAAAAAAGCTGAATTTATAGCACAAGTAGCAACAAAAAGTGGTCTATCTAAAAAAGATACTGAAGCAGTCATAGAAATGGCTCTTGAGACTATCACCGATGCTCTAGTAAAGAGAGACTCTGTAGCTTTTCTAGGATTTGGCTCTTTCACTGCTGTAAGAAAAGAAGCTAGAGAGATTACAATCCCTGGTACTACCAAGAAGGTACAAGTACCAGCCAAGTATAGTGTTAGGTTCAAACCAGGTAAACTCTTAAAAGAAGCTGTAGTTTAAAAAGCTTACTTTAAGTACTGCATGAGTACAATTTCGTCACCTATAAAAGGGTACAGTGCCTCGGTGGTGGAATTGGTAGACACGCTAGACTCAAAATCTGGTGGGCTTTGCCCGTGTCGGTTCGACTCCGACCCGAGGTACCACAATGTAGTCTTCAGTAGATAGTTTAAATGACTAGTCATTTTTCATAAACTCTTCTGATATCAAACTATAAATATGGATGTGCGGGCGTAGCTCAGTGGTAGAGCATAACCTTGCCAAGGTTAGGGTCGACGGTTCGAACCCGTTCGCCCGCTCCATAACTTCTATCTATATAATCCTCATAAAATATTTAAACCTGAATTATGCAATATAATTATAAAAATAGTACATAGTGCTTGTATTTAGGGTGCTTGCAAAAAATTTGAGGTTAACCCAAAGGTTAATCGATAATTTCTTGTAAATTCCCTAGATACAATGACTTATGCTAGTTTGTAATCTCTATTGCATATCTCGGGTTAAACTACATAAAAGCCAACAAAGAAGCAGTCACAGCTACATTGAGTGACTCTACTCCTCTGCTCATAGGGATAGATATACTTTTGTTGCATACTGACCTGATCTCTGTACTCACACCATCACTCTCATTGCCTAGTACAAATATACACTTCTGTGCATACTTCTCATCTCTGTAACTCTGTTTTGCTTCTGATGATAGTATATATAGAGATGCCCCCTGCTTTGCAAAAGAGCTTAGAGTCTCTTTGAGTTTAGGTGTTTTGATGATGGGGATTTTAAATAGCGTACCTACACTAGCTTTGATGACTAGTGGTGATATCTGTGCATTGCCCTTAGATGGGATGATGATGGCATCTATATCCCCAGCTGCACATGAACGAATAATCATCCCTAGATTTTGAGGATTTGTGATGCCATCTAGTGCGATGACTCTATAGCTCTCATGAGTATCCAAAAATTCATCTTCACTCATAGCATGTTCTAGGACTATATCAAGTGCTACACCTTGGTCTTGTTTGGCATTTTTGGAGATACGAGATAGTCCTTTTTTATCATGGTAGGCTATCTCTATCTCTCTACTTTTGGCAATGCTAATCATCCTATCTAACTGAGCTACTGATTTGTTAGAATCAGAGAGATGAAGCTTGTGGATAGATATAGTATCATCTTCGAGTACTTCTAAGACAGCATTTCGTCCATATATAGTGATAATCTTAGCAAAAAATGACTTTTTTGCTAAATACTCTTTTGAATCTTCTATTAGTCTGTTCCATTCCAGGCTATAGAAACCTTGCCCTTCTCATCAAAATCAACGGCTGGTAGTCCCATCACATTGTATCCATTGTCTACATAGTGAACTTCACCCGTCACAGCAGAGCTCAGATCTGAGAGTAGATACATACCTGAGTTTCCTACTTCATGGATAGTTACATTCTTTTTGAGTGGTGCGTGAGCTGCGTTCCACTTGAGGAGGAATGAAAAATCACCAATCCCTGCAGCTGCTAGTGTCTTGATAGGTCCTGCTGATATAGCATTGACTCTGATACCATCTTTTCCTAAATCTTCTGCTAGATATTTGACTGTCATCTCTAGTGCTGCTTTTGCTACACCCATGAGGTTGTAGTTTGGTATATATTTTACTCCACCATAGTAACTCAGAGTTAGTACAGATGAGTTGTTTGAGAGGACTGGCTTAGCTCTCTTACTATCTCGATGAGAGAGTATACAGAGATATCCATGGCGATATCAAAAGCATCTTTTGGGATATCTACAAATCTTCCGCCTAGTCCAGACTTTGGAGCAAATGCGATAGAGTGTACGATGAAGTCTATCTCACCCATATCTCTAGCTATCATCTCACGAAGAGCTACTATCTCCTCTGGCTTACTTACATCACAAGGATAAAGCTTAGTACCACATCCCAAATCTTCTGCTATAGGAGCTAGTTTGCCCTCAAATCTCTCATTGAGAAATGTGATTGCCATCTCTGCACCCTGCTCTCTACAAGCATTTGCTATACCGTATGCTATCGATCTCTTGTTTGCGATACCAAGAATGATACCTTTCTTGCCCTTCATTATCATGTTATAAAGTCCTTGTTATAAAATTAATTCTGTTATTTTACCATGATTGAGATAGAATTCAAGTATAAATCGAAAACATGAGGCTGGAAAATGAAAAATATCTTATTTATATCAACAGGTGGTACTTTCAACAAATCATACAGTGAAATCAGTGGTAATCTAGAGATAGACACTCAGGCAAAAGCATTGAGCCAGATAGCTACCAGATGGAGATGTGAGTTTCAAGTCCAGACTATCATAGGCAAAGATTCACTAGATATGAATGATGATGATAGACAAAATCTCTTAGATACTATCAACAACTCTGATTATGAAAAAGTCATTATCATTCATGGTACAGATACTATGGACAAGAGTGCTGAGTATATCGCAAGTTTTGATATATCAAAGCAGATTGTATTCACAGGAGCTATGATTCCATATACTATAGACCCTATAGAAGCTACTGCAAACTTATCTGCGGCTTTTGGATATATACAAGGTATAGATGCAGATGGAGTTTATATCTCTATGAATGGTGTTATAGATACATACGATAAAGTGATAAAAAATAGAAAAATTGGGAAGTTTGAGCTGGTAAATATGATATAATAGGGCATCTAAAGTTTGAAAGGAGCTATCATGAGTAACAAAGATATTCTTAGATTTCAAGAGATAAGAGGGCATATAGACGGATCTGACCTTAGTGAGGAGGAGAAGACTAATGCTGTCAGACATATAGAAGAGTGGTATGCAGAGGATCAGGCATTTGGAAACATCTATCAAAGTCTCGCAGAGATATCACCAAAAGTAGAAGCCCTACTCCAAGAGCT
>DAOUPF010000142.1 GCA_030626265.1 Sulfurovum sp. | reverse complement strand
AGGGCATTATCATGATCATATATTTGTACCTAAAGATAAGGCTGACAAGGCATTGAATCTGTTAGTGTTATTATCTAAGGAGAGATAAAGAGGAGAAGATGAAAGTATTCATATCTCCTCTTTTTGTTTAGTTGTTTAGAAGGTATACTTAACTCCAAAACTAACTACATTTGCTGTATGGTTTCTCAAGCCCTCATTGGTAAGTAGATTTTGATAATCTATCCAAATACTCCAATTACTCTTTTCACCTCTAGCCTTAGCTTCTTTGCTAGGAGGTAGTTTATAATCAAGTCCTATACCATAGCTTATACCGTTATGCTTGAATGTCTCCTGTGTAGGTCCACAGTCAGTCACTATCTCTGTATGCCCATAGCCAAGCAAGCCATATATATGCATAGATTCATCTATCGGTATCATTGGTTTAATGTAAATTCCATAATGAGTTGTTTCTAAAACATCACTATTGATATTGGCTTTTAACATACGAGCCTCTACACCAATATATTCGTTAAAATCATATCCAACCCTTACGATTCCACCCCATGTTCTATCTTCGATTCTAGTCTCATAATGTATAGTTGTACCATCAACTCCATAACAGACACAATCTTTGTTTGTCTCTCCCCAAAGACCACCAACGGCAATATAGAAGGGAAGTGATTCAACTGGTACAGCTATAACTTCTGTTACAGCGGGGGTCATATTTTTCCCCGCATAAATAGTGCTTGTTGACAAAAGTATTCCAAATAGGATTATTTTTATTGCTTTTTTCATCTCTGACTCCTTCGGTTTTGATTAAATTCTTCTTCTCTAATAAAGTAGATAGCAAATATTATACTAATTAATATCATAAGTATAGCTGAGACATTATTTATAGCAGAACCTTTGTCTTTAATGATATCTATACAACTACAATATATACCTACATCTATATCAAGATTGTTCTCACCAGCAACTACAGTGATAGGATCTGTATTACCATTGATATCTGCAACAGAGTCATTTATTTTCTTAGTAAAGGTATACTGTTCAGGTAATCCAGAGAATCTAACACTATATGTTCCTGGTTCGACATGAAATAGATAAAGACCATTTACATCTGTAAGATAGCTACTATTTCCAAGTTTATCTGCCACTAAAGTGCCACTTTCATCTAAAAGCTCTACTTTTAAACCTTTAGCTGGTACTTCATTAGTATCAAATATACCATTAAGGTTGTCATCATACCAAGCGAAATCTCCAATATGAGCTGCACCTAGATATTCTCCTGTATAGTGGCTTAGGTCACTGTCTCTAACATAATCTGCTCTCTCTGTCATACCTACAACAGAACCATTATTCTCATAAGGGCCTTCTACAACATCATTGCTAGTCACTGTACATGTCATTCTTTCATCTGGGACTAGTATATATTTAGGACAAGCTATGACACCTATTTTATCATCAGTTACAACAATATTATTCAATACCATATTACCAGTATTGTGAACAAAATAGTCCCAAGTAACTGACTCACCAAGACGAATTAGTGCTCCAGGAGCAGTATCTGCATCTTCACCATTGGTATGCTTTTCTATATCAATAGATGCACTACCTCCATAATAATGACTTAAATCCCAATCTTCAACATATACTCCTTCATAAGCATATGCTCTAACAGAACCATTATTTTCATATGCTCCAGCTATTGCTATACCAGTTTGAATACATGTCATACTCTCACCAGTAGTCAGAGTTGTTTGTGGACATGAAATCAGACCCTCTATATCATCAGTTATGATTACCTCTGTTAAATATCTATCTCCAAAGTTAGTAACTACATATGTCCAAGTAACTGTATCACCACTAGGGATAAATACTCCTTCAGCTACAGTATCTGCATCAACACCATTGGTAAACTTCTCTATGTTGATACTAGGATGAGGAGAAAGGTTATCTATTCTAAACTCTGCAGTTTCACCTATATCAACACTAAATGCATAACATCTATCTATATAACCATCTTGTAATCTTATGGTAGGTGTTACATAGCTTCCATCAAGCATCCAAGTTGAATCCCAACCTACATGAAGATTTATCTCACATAGAGTATATATTCTGCCAGGGACAAGTCTAGCATCTTCAAAGTTAAGTATTCCAGTAGATGTATTACGTTCCATAATACCTTCTTCTCCTTCTATCGTAAATGTCCAAACCTCTGTTGTTACATCTCCATCTTCAAGTTTTATGACATTTACTCTACCTCTCTCACTGTTTGTAAAGGTACAAGTTACACTCTCCCCAGCTTCAAGCTCTATAGTAGCCTTACGAAGCAGTGTATCTACTGTAGTATTTTGCATACCATTAGTCTCACTACATACGAAATTAGTCAAATCAAAGTCTGGTACCGGATCATTTTCTGTTACATCATAGCTACCTGGTAACAAATTGCTAAATGTTTCACTATCACCATTATTTAATTCTAATAAAATTGAACTATCGATATTTTGACTGAATGCAAATGGTTCATTGGGCGAACTACCTTCAACTACTTTCTCAATGGTAATCTCACTATATTTAGCATTAGCTAAAACACACTCATAATCAGATCTATTACCATCTATATCAGGATGATAAGTAAAGTTACAGTCTACAGCTCTACCTGCCTCATACCAACCATCCTGCATAATCTCTTCGATTTTGTATGTTCCTGCTAGTAGATTATCTGTATCCACAAGTGTGAGCCATCCAGCATCTGATGTAGTGCCTGTAGCATTAATATCCCAACCATTACCATTCCATTTATAAAGTGTCATCACCCAATCAGCTTCAGATCCTTCAGGGAATGTAACTTTTCTTACTTTTACAGCAGGGCGATCAGCTATTACATTTATAAATTCTACAGATGCTGAACACTTTGGTAGATTGATATCTACTATCCTTGTACTGTTTCCTTCTGCCTCATATCCAATTTTTGGATTTTCTTGTACATTATATGTTGTTGGATCTAGTCCGTAAATTGTATAAGAATTACTTGGATTTGAGTCACTCACCCCAATTGTAACTGTTCTAATATAATTATCTTCATTACGAACAGTGAAGTTAAAGTCCAACCCTTCATTAGGAATGAGATTAGTAGCCATTGTTTTGATAATAGTCAATGCTACTGTTGCAGTAGATGAGAGATTTACACTAAGTATGCCACTATTTGTACCAATACCACCAAATGTTTTTAAAGAAGCTATATCATTTAAACTTCCTTTACCCTCTGTCCTAGCTTGGGCATATATAGTTTTGGTGAATATTACACTTCCACTCTCTGTTTGTAGATTAGATGTCCAGTTTACATCACCTATGGTTTCAGTGCCAGCTATATAGTTATCAAATGTCCCGATAGCAGGTGATGCTACAGAGAAACTTAAATCATCTCCTGTAATCCATTCATAATCTTTAATCGTGGCATTTTCATCCGTACTATCTCCAGTACCTTGCACAAATGCTGTAGCTGTTGCATACAGTGTAGCACTAACAGCATCATGATGATCTATATCAATATAAGTAGCTACAGCTCTATCATTTAAGTTTATCGCACTACTTTCTGAGATAGTAAAGGTATTAGAGCATACTACCTGATTACCTAAACCAGATATTAATGTAAATGGATCACAATTAAATGTACCAAGCTCTGTGGTGCCACTATAGAGTGTATCAACTACAGATATGTTGATATCACGCTGTGCTGTATTGGATGCTTGGATAACAGTATAAACATTGACATCACCTGCAGGTGTTAATTCCCCTTTTTCCCAGCTTACTGTAATATCTACATCTTTTTGTAGTGGTAAACTATTATCACAAGTATTATCAAAACTAACGCTTACTGGGTTTGAAGACTTAATAACTGACCAAGTTCTACTACCACCTTGTGTAGCTGACATTGTTTTACTAAATGTTGTTGCTGCGATAGCTGGTATAGGGATTGTTTGATCACCAACATTTACACTAGATGCTACACTTATCAAGCGACTCTGTAGAGAAGAGCCACTATACAAGTGTGAACCAATGGCAAGTCTCATATTATAAATAGCAACACATGTTGCACCATCAGGATAATCCTCTACCTGAACCTGCCGATATATTTCTGATTCATCTGGAGAGATGATTATCTGTTGTGTTGCTAGTCCACCAATTTGCCTACAAATATCAATATATTCAGGTGGTGTTGAATATTCATCTAATGTTAGCTTGGTAATATAGTCCCATCCAATTACATTTGGAGTAGTTGCATCTTTATAGTCACCTCCAACTTTGAATGTGAAATTCTGATCACTACCTGTAGTATTGGTAAAAATAATTCTATGTGGTACCAAGTCAAGCTCAGCCCAATCTTTTAAATTTCCTTCTGTATATGAAGCATCATTACAAAAATACATCGTAAAGTAATTGCTTGGATCATTGACATCTTGTACTGTCTCACCATGATATCCATCAGTTGATGATGCTCTACAGCCTTGCATATCAAGTTTAACTACTCCAGCTTCTATACCAGTCATAAAAAGTAAAATAGATGTTCCAATAAGAACCTTACCTACTTTTTGTCCAAACCTATAAATCCATCCATGTTGATTAAGGGGTTTCATCTTCTACTCCTTCCCGTTATAAATTCCAACCCTTAGAGCCAAATATGATTCAACTCTACAAGCACGCAATATATAAAACTCTAGAATACAACTATAAAAAATGTACTCTAAGAAGGGTACTAAAGTCTTACTCCAGTAACCAGATAGTCT
>DAOUPF010000122.1 GCA_030626265.1 Sulfurovum sp. | reverse complement strand
GTAGAGAGTTACTTGTGACCTCTTTGTCTGTGAGTGTCATTATCTTAGTTTGGTTATTTTCTGGTATTTTTCGTGATGCTGTTTTTGAATGGTTGCTGTTTTTTAGTGTAGAGAAGTTCTTCTTTATCAGCTCCTCTATGACTGTTTCATTAAAGTCACCAACAGCCACTAGATGCATAAGCTCTGGACGATACCATTTAGTATAGAACTCTTTTGCTCTATCTACACTGATATTTTTGATGATATCTATATCGCCTATAGGCTCTCTATATATAAACCTTGAGTCCCCAAAAAATAGTGACTTAAACTGCAAGAAGAGTCTGCGACTTACATTGTCTCTAGATCTTGCCTCTTCGAGTACTACTCCTCTCTCTTTGTCAAACTCTTCAGCATCAAAGCTCAATCCTCCTGCCCAGTCTTGAAGTATAGTGAAGCTCTTTTGTAGGTTATCAT
The DNA here is from genome assembly GCA_030626265.1 of Sulfurovum sp. Lineage (GTDB taxonomy): Bacteria > Campylobacterota > Campylobacteria > Campylobacterales > Sulfurovaceae > JAAXPZ01. Next base: position 4,803 of record DAOUPF010000122.1, on the reverse strand, counting down.
TTTTTAGTGGCACTGTGAGCTTGTATAGAGTTCTCTCATAGCCAGTACTGGCATTGAGATGAGAACCAAACCTAACTCCTGTGGACTCTAGATATGATATGAGGTCATTTTTCTGGAAGTGTTCAGTACCGTTGAATGCCATATGCTCGACAAAGTGTGCTATGCCTCTCTGATCTTCATCCTCTTCGAGTGAGCCAGCTCTTACTAGTAGTTTTAGTTCAGCTCTATCTTTTGGCTTTGCATTTTTGACTATGGCATAGCTAAAACCATTCTTTAGAGTTCCCTCTATAATGCTCTCTTCAGTTGGTAACTCTTGGGCGGTGATAGCCACCAATAAACTCAAACCAATCAATAATGTCTTTTTCATGTATACCTCTTCTTAAACCACATATAGTAAATCGCAACAAAAATAAACCCAACCCCTAGAGTAGTAGTAATCCCAGATAGTGATACTCCCCACTTGGAGGCATATCCGATGAATAGTGCAGTAGTTGTGTTTGAGAGCATGAAGAACATATCATTGTATGATACTACTCTTCCTATATACTTCTGTTCTGTCTCTTCTTGGATGAGTAGGTAGGTGTATGACCAGAGTGTGGTGATAAATAGCCCTGTGATAAATAGAGCTATCAATCCTAGGTAGAAATTGTGTTCTAGCATAGACCAGAGTATGATGGCAAGACCCTGTAGGATGAAAAAGAAATGCAAGTTATCTTTGGATATAACCTTGCCTATAAAAAAAGGACCTATCATCAATCCCAAAGCCCTAGTGGCATTCATACCACCAATAGCAAGCGGTACAGCGATAAACTCTTTGTACTCTACATCAGCTAGTAGGGTGACGAGAGCATCGAAACTGGTCAGTCCTATGGCAGCGTGCAGGAGTATGAGGTGAAGAATCTTTCTTCTAGATTTGAGATACAAAAAACCATCTTTTAGCATCTCCCAGTTGGAATCAGTATGTACAACTCTATCCATCGACAGTTTGAGTCCTATGAGGAGAAGTACAGCGATACTATATAGTATCGCATCTATCATAAATGCAGTATCATAGCCAAAATAGTATGTTGCAATCCCACCCACTGCCATACCAGAGGCATAACATAATGACCAGATGATAGAGTGTATCTCGTTGGTGTTTTTAAGCATCTCTCCTTTGACTAGCTTGGGGAATAGTGCCATCTCAGCAGAAAACAGCATAGAAGAAGCCAAAGAGCGAAAGAAAATGAGTATCATAAGCACCCAAATATACTCTAGTGAGTCTATAAGTATAAAACCTAAAGTCATGGCTATCTCCACAAACAGTAGTGTCATCATGAGTTTTTTGAAATCTATACGGTCGATAATCAGCCCTATGATAGGAGCTAGGAGTACAGCAGGCAACATAGACATAGTAGCAGTCATAGCGATAGTGATAGCATCAGCCCCGAATGAGACAATCATAGAAAATATAGCCACCTGAGAAAACCATGTCCCAAAGTATGATATCAACTGTATGAGTGATAGTCTAGCGATAACAGGATGTTTTAGCGTTTCTAGGTAGCCCATATGTTTATTGTCCAAATAGTATAATTGTTAGTATTATAGGCTAAAAGATTAAACAGAGTACTTGATAATCACTATCATTAACCTTATTGTAAGAGTCAGGGTGCTATTATGCTAAATGAAAATAACTATCAAAATTAAATAAAAAGAAAATAGATGAAACTTTCAGAATTAAAAAAAGATGATAAAGCAGTTATTATAAAAATAGATACTGATGATATGATGAAGAGTAGGTTGGTATCTTTTGGTGTAGCTAAGGGGATTGAACTAAGTGTTGAAGCATACTCTCTGGCTAACAAAACTATCGAGATACTTGTGGATGATACACTGATAGGTCTTCGTTCAGATGAAGCAGATCAAATAGAAGTAGAGAAGATATAATGAATGCTATCAAAATAGTCCTAGCAGGTCAACCCAATGTAGGTAAATCTATGCTCATCAATGCAATGAGTAGCTCAAATAGTCTAAAAGTAGGTAACTTTTCAGGGGTCACTGTAGAGAAAACAGAGATCTGTTTTGAGCATCACTGTCATAAGCTAGAGATGGTAGATTTACCAGGTACTTACTCTATCAGAGGCTACTCTCAAGAGGAGAAAGTTGCACATAACTATCTACTAAATGAAGAGTACGATGTTATCATCAATGTACTAGACTCAACACATCTTCAGAGAAATCTTCTACTAACTCTAGAGCTATTAAAACTCAACAAAAAGATGATACTAGCCCTAAATATGGCAGATGAAGCCAAGAAAGAGGGGATTGAGATAGATGTAGCACAGATAGAAGCTATCACTGGAGTGCCTACGGTACTGGTATCTGCTAGTACAGGAGAGGGAGTAGATGAGCTACTGGAGAGAGTTCATGATATAGCAGATAGTCACCGTAGAGTGAGCTCCAATATCCTATATAGTAATCCTATAGAAGAGGAGATTTTAAAGCTCAGTAAATTTTTTAATGAGAGAGGATTTACGTTAAGGGATCTCTCTTCTCGTGAAATTGCGATTAGAATTTTATTTGAAGACAAAGACCTCTATCGTGAGCTTCATGAAGAGCCTATCATGATAGAGCTACAGCCTCAAATAGTCGCATCACTAGAACATATCTATACACATCATGAGACTAAAAATATCAATGATGTAAAAGCCAACGAATATATAGCTATAGCTAAAGGTATTCGTATGGAGACAGTAAAGTGTAGTAGACAAAAAAACAAGAAAACTCCCACTAAAAAGATAGATGATATTCTTATCAACAAATACATGGGTGTTCCTATATTTCTATTTCTTATGTGGGGGCTATTTCAGCTGACATTTGAGCTAGGAGCTATACCTATGGAGTGGATAGATGCTGGATTTGGAGCCTTTGGTGAGATTGTAGGCTCTGTGATACCTCATGAGGCTACTAGGAGCCTTATCGTAGATGGCATCATCGCTGGTGTTGGCTCTGTAATGCTGTTTTTGCCAAATATCATCATACTATATATAGGTATAGCGTTGCTAGAGACTACTGGGTATATGAGTCGTGTAGCTTTCTTGCTAGATGGATTTTTTCACAAGTTTGGGTTACATGGCAAGAGCTTTATCCCACTAGTAACTGGTTTTGGATGTACAGTGCCTGCATATATGTCCACAAGGACTCTCAAGAGTGAAAAAGACAGACTTATCACTCTGTTTATATTAGGATTTATGAGCTGTGGAGCCAAACTTCCTGTATATGTGCTCTTCACTGGGGCATTTTTTGGACCAGAACAGGCTGGAAATATACTATTTGTTATCTACATAGCAGGAGCGATGCTAGGACTTGTGATGGCAAAAGCTCTTAGAGTATTTGTATTCAAGGGAGAGGATGAGCCGTTTGTTATGGAGATGCCAAAGTACCGTATGCCATCACTCAAACTCATCTGGCACACAGTATATAACAAAGCAAAAAGCTATATCAAAAAAGCAGGTACATTTATCCTAGCAGCATCTATGCTCATCTGGTTTGCTTCTGCTTATCCCAAACAGCCTTTGCTAGGAGAGAAATATGATATCCAGATAGAGCAAGCTGGAGAGAATAAAAAGCTAGTATCAAAACTAGAAAATCAACTCAAACTAGAAGAGCTAGAAGCCAGTTATCTAGGACAGTTGGGCAAGTTCTCAGAGCCGTTCTTCTCTCCTCTAGGATTTGACTGGAAGATGGCAGTAGCCCTAGAGACAGGACTAGCCGCCAAAGAGGTAGTAGTATCTACTCTAGGTGTTTTATATGCAGTAGGTGATGATGTAGATGAGGAGAGCAACTCCCTCATAGCCCAGCTCAAAGCCAATGTCTCATTTGCATCAGCTATGGCATTTATAGTATTTGTCATGATATACCTACCATGTCTAGCAGCCTCCATGGTATTTGCCAAAGAAGCAGGGGGGTATAAGTATCTGTTCTATCTCTTTGTATTTACTACAGTTACAGCTTGGGTATTTGCGTTTATTACTTATAGGATTTTGATTAAGATATTATAATGATTGATGGAAGAGGTTGAATAGGGTATATGGTTGTCATTTGTCACCAACTACTACTCCTTATGTTGTAGCACAAGATTGAGTACTAAGTATTGATTTATTGGTACTTCTATTATAAGCAAGTATAGTATAATAATACTCAGTAGGAGAGCTGAAACCTTCATCAGAATAGTTAATAGCAGTTGTATTTATAAGTAAAGTACCGTTATGATACAGTGCATATCTAGCAACTGCTACATTATCACTTGAAGGATTCTATGTAACTGATTTAGTCACCTGTCTTCCTCCCTGAAAATGTTCCATCTTGATATGTTGTAGGGTTTTCCCATAGGCCATAGACATTCTCATCTGCATCAATTGCCCCAACAAAATAAGAACCATTGTCTCCACCACCACCTGCAACAGCATCAAGTTCTCCTGTATGTCTCACTGCTCCACTTACAGTAACATAACCAATTTGACTGGAGATAAGAGAACCACTTACTACGCCATAAAGACTAACGGTAACCTTCCATGTGCCTGTATCATCACCTGTATAAGTTCCTTCATATGAACCTGCATAAGGAGAGATCGTGCCAGAATCACCTCCACCACATCCACTAAAAATAAATGTTAAAGCCAAAAACATTGCAACAAATGTTAAATAAAACCGAGTTTTCATGATATCCACCTTACTTTAAATTGTATATTAGATATGGTATCTAATATCTAACTATTATACTAAAATTACTTAAAGATGACTTTATTTGAATTACTACTATAG
>DAOUPF010000147.1 GCA_030626265.1 Sulfurovum sp. | reverse complement strand
TTTATAAAGAGGCTCAGGAAGTATTTGCAAAAGAGGTTCCTTGGGTAACAGTAGCCAACTCACTAGTGGTTGAAGCTGTTAGATCCAATGTAATGGACTTCAAGCTTGACCCAATGGGTAAAAGAATATTTAAGAAAGTTTGGTTTGATAAGTAGACCATACTTCTAGTATTTTTGGAAGTGAATGCTTCAGCTTCACCAATTTAAGTCATATAGACTTTTGGTGGGACTAAAGTCTCCACTTCCTATTCTGTAGATGTGGAACAGTAAATACTTTTCTCAAGCGATTTTCATCGTTTCATAAAACTATTTTTGCGAGGAGCTAATCTTGTTTTCCTATATATTAAAGCGACTTTTATGGACTATCCCTACTCTTTTTGGTGTGACCTTGATGGTCTTCTCTATGGTACATCTAGCTCCTGGTGATCCTGCTGTTGCTTTGTTGGGTGACAAGGCGAATAAACAGTCAATCGCAGACCTTCGTGAACAGCTAGGGCTAGACAAGCCTATCCATGAGCAGTATTTTATATATATGAAAAATATCTCAAAAGGTGACTTTGGTAAATCAGCCAACAGCAATGAACCAGTTCTGACTGAATTTATGGATAGATTTCCTGCTACTATTGAGCTAGCATCTATAGCTATGATATTAGCTACTATATTTGGAGTATTAGCAGGGATTATATCTGCTATCAAGAGATACTCTATATTTGACTATGCCAGTATGTTTGGTGCCCTAGCTGGGGTGTCGATGCCAGTATTCTGGCTGGGGTTGGTACTGATATACTTCTTCTCTGTCAAGCTAGGAGTATTGCCCGTCTCGGGGCGGCTGGGGTATGAGTTTGATATAGACCATATCACTGGATTTTATCTCATAGATTCACTACTGGTCAAAGACTATGAAGCTTTTTGGGATGCCTTGAAGCATCTAGTCCTGCCTGCTATCGCACTAGGTACTATACCAATGGCAATAATCGCTAGAATGACACGAAGTAGTATGATAGAGGTAATGAAAGAGGAGTACATAAAGACAGCTCGTGCTAAAGGTTGCTCTAGATTCCAAGTAGTTGCTATCCATGCCTTGCGAAATGCTCTTATACCTGTTGTGACTATCATAGGTCTTATGTTTGGAAGTCTTTTTGCAGGCTCTATCCTCACAGAGACTACATTTTCATGGCCGGGTATCGGCAAATGGCTAGTCAATGCAGTCTATCAGAGAGACTTTCCAGTCATACAGTCAGCTACACTACTCATAGCTATGATTTTTATCTCTATCAACCTGATAGTCGATCTCCTATATGCAGTGATAAATCCAAAAATAAGGTTGAGCTAATGAGAGACTTTATTAAACAGTATTCGAAAAATAAATCAGCGGTTGTAGGTGTCATTATTGTCATAGTACTACTAATCTTTGCTATATTTGCTCCATGGATTGCATCACATCTACCATATGAGCAAAGCCTTGCAGATAGGCTACTTCCTCCTATGTGGGAAGAGGGTGGTGTATCTGCTCACCTGTTGGGTACAGATGAGTTTGGTAGAGATATGTTCACTAGGATTATATATGGTGCACGGATATCACTCATGGTGGGAGCGGTATCTGTGGGAGTGTCATTGACATTTGGGCTTGTTATGGGTCTGATGGCTGGATTTTATGGTGGCAAAGTGGATCTGTTTATCATGAGGATAGTGGATATCATGCTATCTATCCCAGCTATACTACTAGCCATTGTTATCGTATCTATTCTAGGACCTAGTCTTATAAATGCTATGATTGCTATTGGTATAGTGGGTATACCTACTTATGCTAGGGTGGTGAGGGCTTCTGTACTAAGTGAGAGAGAAAAAGAGTATGTGATTGCCAGTCGTATAAATGGCTCATCAAATACGAGATTGATGTTCAAGGTTATACTCCCAAATGCCGCTACTCCTATTATCGTACAGTCTACTATGGGGTTTGCGTCAGCTGTTCTAGAGGCTGCGGGGTTAAGCTTTTTGGGTCTTGGAGCTCAACCACCTACTCCAGAGTGGGGGGCGATGCTTAGTGATTCGTTACAGTTCATCATGACTGCACCTTGGATGATATTTTATCCTGGTCTTGCTATCTTCTTTACTGTTCTTGGATTTAACCTTATGGGTGATGGACTCATGGATGTACTTGACCCTAAGTTAAAGGATAAATAATGAATATCATAGAGGTAAAAAACCTAAAAACTTATTTTTATTCTGATGCTGGAGTCAACAAGGCAGTAGATGATGTTAGCTTCTCTATACCAGAGGGCAAGACAGTATGTATAGTCGGAGAGAGTGGTAGTGGCAAGAGTATCTCTGCTATGTCCATCATGGGGCTGATAGACAAACCAGGCATCATAGAGGGAGGTGAGATACTCCTAGAGGGGAAGGATTTGTTAAAACTTAGTGACTCTGGGATGAGAAGCGTTAGAGGAGGAGAAGTATCTATGATATTTCAAGAGCCTATGACATCACTCAACCCATCATATACAGTGGGCTATCAGATAGATGAATCACTGAAGCTACATCAAAAACATCTCAATAAAAAAGAGAGATTTGAAAAGGTAGTAGAAGCTCTAGAGCTTGTAGGTATCCCAGATCCTAGAGAAAAGTACAGAGAGTATCCATTCAAGCTTAGTGGAGGGCAGAGGCAGAGAGTCATGATTGCCGTTGCCATGGCTTGTGAACCTAGACTGCTCATCGCAGATGAGCCTACAACAGCACTAGATGTGACTATACAGGCACAAGTACTAGAACTGATGAAAAAGCTACAGAGAGATAAGGGCACATCAATGCTCTTCATCACTCATGACTTGGCTGTGGTGTATCAGATAGCTGATGAGGTAGTGGTGATGTATAGAGGTCATATAGTAGAAAAAGCCAGTGCAAAAGAGCTTTTTGCAGATCCTAGGCATCCGTATACAAAAGCGCTGCTAAACTCTATCCCCACACCGGGGAAAACAGTTAGAAAATCTAGGCTAGATACTGTAGATGACAGTGTAGATTATCTATCTTTCCCAAAGGAGATTAGATGAGTGATATAGTTTTTGAGATAACTGACTTAAAAAAGCACTATGAGATAAATATGGGTCTTTTCAAAAAACCAAAAGTTGTAAAAGCACTAGACAATATATCCTTTGAAGTAAAAAGAGGCGAAGTCCTCAGTATCGTTGGAGAGAGTGGATGTGGCAAATCAACTACAGCCAAGCTAATGCTAAAGATAGAGGAGCCTACAGGAGGGGAGATACTCTTTGAAGGTAGAGATATCACTACAATAGAGGGAGATGATTTAAAAGAGTACAGAAAAAAGGTACAGATCATCTTCCAAGACCCATACTCCTCACTAAATCCTAGATGGAAAGTAGGTCAAATCATAGGTGAACCACTAGCTCTAAATACTAGTATGAGTAAAAAAGAGATCAGAGATAGAGTACTATATCTCATGGAAAAAGTAGGCATGGAGCCAGACTGGTATGATAGATACCCTCACCAGTTCTCAGGAGGACAGAGACAGAGGATAGGCATAGCCAGAGCATTGGCTCTAAATCCTGAGATTATAGTATGTGATGAGCCTGTGAGTGCACTAGATGTATCTATCCAAGCCCAAGTACTAAACCTACTACTAGACCTCCAAGAGGAGTTTAGTTTGACATATGTATTTATATCACATGACCTAAGCGTAGTAGAGCATATCTCAGATCGTATAGTAGTCATGTACTTTGGAGAGATAGCAGAACAAGGCACAGTAGAAGAGATATTTGACAATCCACAACATGAGTATACGCAGAAGCTCATAGGAGCTATTCCTGTGATTGATATCTAAGGCTTTACTATAAAATAATTATTTATAAATAAAAAGGAAGTTTATTGATACTATATATTCATGGATTTAGAACTACTGCTACCTCTTATATGGCTAAACAGCTTAAAGGATATTTTGGAGATAAAATTATTATCTCAGATCACTCTTTTGAACCATATGCTGCAGTAGAAGAGTTAGAAAAAATTATATTACAGAATAATATTACTGGTATAATCGCTAGCTCTTTGGGAGGATATTATGCTACCTACCTTGGTAACAAATACAATATCAAAACAGTTCTCATAAATCCCTCTGTAGAGCCTCATATAACTACTAGGCAGTACCTAGGGAATATAGATAGAACTGATGGTACCTCATTCCAGTGGGAGGAGAGACATCTAGAAGAGTTATCCAATTTGTGGGTAGAAAGCTTATCTGCTGATAAGTTCTATCTCTGCTTGAAAAGAGGAGATAAGGTACTTGACTATAGGGTAGCCCAAGATAGGTATGCAGGTGCTAAAATGATAGTAGAGGATGATGGGGATCATCGCTTTAGTGATCTTGCGAGGCATTTTGCTGAGCTTGAGCAATTCCTCTCATGATCAAACTCCTAGATAGAAACAATAACTTGGCTATACTTATAGCCGGTATACTAGCATTGATTATAGGGGCTGGAACTGCTAGGTTTGCTTTTACATCACTATTGCCTTTTATGTTAGATGATGTGCTTGATGTCACAAGAACTGGGCTATTATCATCTATGAACTATGTAGGATATCTCAGTGGTGCTATATTTGCTATATTTATCAAGGATATCAATACTAAAGTTTTTTACTTTAGGATAGGTACGATTTTGTGTGTGGTGACTACTTT
>DAOUPF010000312.1 GCA_030626265.1 Sulfurovum sp. | reverse complement strand
CCCTCATCAAAATGTGTTTTGTCCTCTGTACCAAAAGGTAGCTTCTTTTTGACAGTATCTTGGCTAGGGTGGATATACTCATCCGCTGGGTATGGAGTAGGAGGAGTATCAAACATCCAACCTATCTCACGGTCGCCCTCCTTGAACTCTAGCCACTCCTCTGGGCTAAGTAGCTCCATAGCATTGGGGAGTAGTCTACCCTCTTCTACCTGCATGATATGTGCTAGTGAACGATATACTTTGGGTATGTTTGTGGATATGCTCTCCATATCTTCTGTCTCTATAGCAAGTCTGACTGACTTTAGCTCTGAGCGTATCTCATCATGAAATGCCCACATACCCTGTGATGGGCTTGTCCATCCATGCTTTTCTAAGTATGGAAAGAGTTGGTTCTCTTTGCGTGCAAAGTGTAGCTCTACTCTAGAGAGTTTCGCAAATATCTCTTTGAAAAGCTCAAACTGCTCTTGAACACTAGTGACTTCTAGCTGTGAGATAAGATCACGGATTAGGATATTTTCCTCTAGATATGTACGGACTGGATGACCATCAGGAAATTGACCTTCATAGGGGGAAGGTTTCTTGTTTAGAAATTCACTCATTGTATTAGATGCCTTGTTTTTGTGGAGTATAACCAAATGAGATTAATCTTGTCTTATACAGAATCACACATTAACATTCAAAAATCTATACAGCTCCTTGGTCAACGCCATACCTTCATCCAAACTCACCTCCTTGAATGTCACAGTAGTACTGGGTCTAGCTTGTGCGAGTCTGTAACAATCCATAGGTAGTATAGAGCCTATCTTTGGATATCCTCCTATAGTTTGTCTCTCTTTGAGTAATACTATAGGTTGACCATCTTTTGGTATCTGTATCGCACCAAAAGATATGGCTTCAGATACTATCTCTGCATCTATAGCTATCTGTTCACCACTTAGTCTACACCCCATTCTGTCAGTTTGGTTGCTTACTGTATATGGTGAGCTGAAAAACTTCTCTATCTCTTGGGGCTCAAAACAGTCAGACTGATAACCCAAAACTACACGCAAAGTAATAATATCTAAAAACTCTGGTATATGTATCTGAGGTGTAGAGGTCAACAAAGAGTCTCTATACTCATCACAAGGTAGCATGTCATTGGGGGCTATCTTCCCAAAAAAGCCCTCTTTTATAGTAGTAGCACAGCTACCTAGCTCTGGGTCTATATGGAAGCCACCTTTGATACCTAGATATACTCTTAGTCCACTCTTTGCCATGCCTATCTCTATGGTGTCATTTGGCTTTATCTGGTGAGACTTCCACATGGCTTTTACTTCACCATTGATAGATAGCTCTACCTTGGCTCCACATACTGCTATATATGAGTGTACTGTAGAGATAAATGAAGCATTACCTAGGAGTATCTCCAACATATTGGTATTTGATTCATTGAGTAAAAGCCTGTTGACCCATGCACTACTATAACCATCTGCTACACCACTCTGGGTGATACCTATATCTGCATATCCATATCTGCCATTATCTTGGAGTAGTGTTAGCATGCCTGATTTTATGACTTTTAGTCCATTCATATCTCACCACCTCGGCTTAAGAACGCATCTCTACTGATAGACTCAAAGCAGACTCTATCCCCAGCCTTTAGATAAGAGAAACCATCTATCTCTCTATCAAACATCTCTATGTATGTTCTTCCTAGTATATTCCAACCTCCAGGTGAGGAGCTAGGGTATACTGCGCACTGGGTATTGGCTATAGAGACTGAGCCTTTAGGTATTTTGGTTCGGGGAGTAGAGAGTCTAGGTGTAGCTATCCTCTCATCTACACTACCCATATATGCAAACCCAGGGGCAAAGCCTATGGTATAGACTGTATATATTTGCCTGCTATGTATTTCTATGACCTCTGGGATACTTACTCCATGCATCTGTGCAACTCTACTCAAATCCAAGCCTACCTCTTCATCATAATATGTAGGGATGGTTACTATCTCTGTAGTATCTATGCCTTTGGATATATCACTCATATGTGACATCTCCTTGAGCATATCAAATAGTGATGCGTGGGTATGTAAAAATATATCAAACTCTATAAAGAGTGTAGTATATGAAGGGACGATTTCGATGAGTCCCTCTATATCTGAATCTTTTATTTTGTGATAAGAGGAGAGAACTTTTGCAGATATATCCTCAGATATAATATCTCCAAAATATATAATTAGTGAAGATATGGAGGATATTCTGTAATACATAATAACTCATCAGATAATAATTTTTTTAATGCCTTAATGATTTCCAATGACTCCAGATTATCACCATGCACACAGAGCGAATCACCTGTCAATCTCAATGCTTTGCCATTTATACTTTTTAACTCTCCTGTATCTATATAATAACTTATACGAGACACTATCTCCTCTACACTCTCTATCACAGCATTAGGCTCTGATCTGGGTACTAGGCTACCTTTATCAGTGTAAGCTCTATCTGCAAATAGCTCAAATAGCAATTTTTGATTATACTCAGATGCTATTTGGGT
>DAOUPF010000402.1 GCA_030626265.1 Sulfurovum sp. | reverse complement strand
TAACCAGATAGTCTAAGTATAAAATCTAGTAACCTTCGTTTTAGTTTAGCAGTGAAGCCAAACTAATAGTTTAGTATAGCATAAATATAGCCAAAGCGTAGCATGAATATAGCAATTACTATATTTTAGTGCTAATTATTTATCTAAAATAGGGGGGTTTTATTTTTCTCATGCCATGCTAAGATACTTTTCCATGCCTCTTTTGCTGTATCTGTGTAAGTCAATAAATCTAAGTCACTTGAACTGATAACACTCTCTTGTATCAAAAATTCAAAATTTATAACATTTTTCCAGTAATTTTTGCCTACTAAGACTATAGGGATAGATGGTGTTTTCTTTGTCTGCATCAATGTCAGTACTCCAAAAAGCTCATCTAGTGTACCAAAACCACCAGGAAATACAACCAAGGCTTTTGCTCGTTGCATAAAATGTAGTTTTCGTATAGCAAAATATTGAAACTGAAAACAGAGGTCTGGTGTGATGTATGGATTTGGGAACTGCTCTCGTGGTAGTTTTATATTGAGTCCTATGGATTTGGCACCAACATCAAATGCACCACGATTGGCTGCTTCCATGATACCTGGACCTCCACCCGTCATGAGAGTGACATGGCAATCTAGGGGGCTATTACCACTATTCCCAATTAGCTGTCCTAGTTTGCGTGCTTCATCATAGTAAAAACTATTTTCCCCCGACTCTTCTGTTATCCTAGCACTACCAAATACAGGGATAGTATAGTCAATACCCTCTTCTCGTAGTTTAACTTCTGACTTGAGGTAGTCTAGCTGAAGCCTTATGCCTCTAGCATCATCAGAGTAAAAAAAATCTTTGTCTTCTTGGGGTACCTTGAAGCTTGGATTATTCATAATCGTTTTTATCTGTTCTAAGATTTTACTGTTTTGCGTTAATTCTTTTTTCATATTGATGGCATTATACATATTTTTTCTTCATTATAGAGTGGTATAATGTTATTAGAAATTCTATTACATATTTTGAGTTTAAACTCGGATTATGTAATAGAATTATAAAAATAGTACTTAGTGCTTGTATTTAGGGTGTTTGCATGAAATTTGAGTTTAACCTAAAGGTTAAGCGATGATTTCTTGTAAATGCCCTAGATACAATGACTTGTGCTAGTTTTGTAATCTCTATTGCATATTTCGGGTTAAAGGTATATATGATGAAAAATATAGCTATATTATGTTCTGGTGGTGATGTCTCAGGGATGAATGCTGCACTAAAACGCTTCGTTGAGTATAGTATTTCCAATGAGCTTGTACCGTATTTTGTAGACAATGGGTTTGAGGGCTTGATAGATAACAGTATATACAAAGCTAGCTATAGTGATGTCTCTGGCATCATCTCTCGTGGAGGAACCAAGATACACACTTCACGATCCCAGCGTTTTATAGACAAAGAGTATCGCAAACAAGCATTGGATAATCTACAATCTCTAGAGATAGATTTTTTGATTATACTAGGTGGTGATGGTTCATTCAAAGGTATGCAAAAGCTCAGAGATGAGAGCCAGGGCATAGGATTTGCTGGTATCCCATCTACTATAGACAATGACATAGCTGGTACACAGTACTGCCTAGGTGTAGATACTGCACTCAATACTATCAAATATGCCATAGACTCTATCCGAGATACCGCCTCATCATTCAAAAGAGCTTTTGTGATAGAGGCTATGGGAAGAGAGTGTGGATATCTAGCTCTAGTCTCAGCACTCACTTCTGGAGCAGAGATGTGCCTC
>DAOUPF010000156.1 GCA_030626265.1 Sulfurovum sp. | reverse complement strand
CAAGAAAATGGAAAACTATACTACAAGAGTGGTGGAGGTATCACTATAGACTCAAAAGCAAAAGATGAGTATGAAGAGCTCAAAGATAAAATTTATCTACCGTTTTGATGGTATAGTAGCAATACACCTATCTTCACGAATCTTCCAGCTATACTCGGGGTCTTTTTCTATAGGTGAAAAATATAGTTTGCCAGAACCTCTCCATGGATCTAATAAAATACCTTTTTTTATATCATTTGAATTTATAGGAAGAGCCACTAGTGCATTGTGCTCTTGCCAGTAGCTACCTATGTATGCACCCACTGGTTTTATTTTGATAGTTTTGAAATTAAACTTACGCAGGTATAGATATAGGTCATCGCTCCAGTGGTGGCATAATCCTCTATCTTTGATACCGATATTGACTAGAAAATTATGAAATAGTGGAGTAGTAGTCGTACCGTAATGCTTTGAGAGTTTTCTGCTGTATGTTATAGCTTCATTGCTGAGAACCTTTGCCTCTTTTTGTGCAATCTTACTATCGGTTTCCATTATGAGTCTGTATAGTTGCTCTTTTTGTGTTTGTTTAATCTTTGGTTGTATTGTAGATGTGCACGCAACAAACTGTAGAACAAATAAAGATAAAATAATATATAGTTTTGTTTTCTTAGAGATTTTTATTAGTATAAACCAATAGCTTCAGGAAGTATAACCCCATCAATAGACAGCCTTGCCATCTTTTCAATCTCTTTGTCACTGCTTATGAGAGCCAATACTTTGGTATCAAATAGATACTCTTGCGCTATAGCCTGTATTCCAGGAGAATCTTCTGGAAGACATATTACAAATAGAGCATTTAGAGCATTTGAAAATAGAGCTTCCCTTGTGCTATTGATAGTTACTGCAAATGGTATACTGTTTTTTTGGCAGTATTGTGCTAGTTTTATAGAGTCACTCAGAGGTTCTAGCAAGACTATGTCATTTTCAGTGATATTTTTGATAGCTTCTTTTGAAAAGACTTTTTTAAACTCTTTATTTTTAACCCATTTATGACCAAATATTAGCATTTGTTTTCCTTAGATTGGTATACACTCTTTTGAACAATATAGTTTGCCCTTTACTATGACACTCTCTTTTTTAGTGACATATATACCGCAAGTTTCACACTCCTCTAGAGCATCAGAGTCTACATTGTCATTTGATTTCTTCTTCCCAGGTAGGGATATAGAGCCACCCATAAATTTATATATAGCAATTAGTGCAATACCCAACATAATAAGTTTTAATATCATCTATTTAATCCATAAGTAATTTCGTTTATCTCTTTGTACTATATCATAGTTTAGCTGATTGTCAAAAGATTTAATCTCATCAAATACATGAGTACCTTTATAAAATAGGTACTGTGTATCATTGTCACTGAGATGTGAGGTGATATCTAGTAGAAGCTTTGTATCTGTAACTGCACGGGAGCTTATCATGTCAAAAGGAGCATGGCTAAGAGCCTCTACTCTCATTTTTGCTACAGTGATATTTGCAAGATCCAGCTGAGTAGCTACAAATTTTAGGAATGAGGCTCGTTTGTTTAGAGGCTCACATAGTACAATTTCGCTTTGGTCATATATAATCCCAAGTATCATACCAGGGAATCCAGCTCCTGTACCTACATCTAGCAAGGATGTTGGAGTTGTGATAAATGTAGTAGGATATAGAGAGTCTATGATATTATCATATATAGCATCTATATTTTTTGCACCTGTTAGATTGTGAATTTTATTCCATTGATTCAGAAGTAGTGCAAATTCATCTAGTTTTACTATAGTATTGTTGTCTAAGAAAATATTATCTAGTTTAAGTCTGCTTTCCAAATCTTTAGGCTTCACTATAGTAGATGTCCCATTTGTTCTTTTTTACACTTAGATACTTTTCATTGTGTGGATTTGACTCTATTATCAGTGATACTCTCTGTGTGACATCTATATCTGTAAGAGATTTGACTTTGTCAGGGTTATTTGTTAGTAGTTTTACTTTGTTGATATTAAAATGATCCAATATAAATTTGATGATATCATAAGTTCTCTCATCAGCTTTGAATCCCAGCTGATGATTGGCAGTTACTGTATCAAATCCTTGATCTTGCAGGGCATAGGCATTGATTTTGTTTAGTAACCCAATATTTCTACCCTCTTGTCGATGATATATGACCATTCCACCTTCATTGGCTATCATCTTGAGTGAAGCTTGGAGCTGTTCACCACAGTCACACTTGAGAGAGCCTAGAGCATCTCCTGTTAGACATTCAGAGTGTATACGTAGTAGAGGGTTATTTGGTATAGGGTCTGTGTATATAGCTAGATGCTCCCTCTCCCCCTCTTTGAAGGCTTGCACTTGGAATGCTCCATGTCGTGTCGGTAGTGATGCTGGGTTTGATATAGTTATCTGTTTCATGGTCAGTATCATACCAAAAATTAGCTCTAAAAATAGAATAAGATTTATAACAATTATATTGAAATATATCTAAAGCAAAATTGATGATTAATTTATTTACAAAAGATTTGTATATTTACAATAAACTCTAAACTTTAAAGGTGTAGAATATTGCAATAAAAAAGATAAATAGGTGGTCATATGTTTGCAAGATTGAGACGAAAAAGAATTAACCCAGTATTGAGAGACTTACTGGAAGAGACACACTTGAGTGTTAATGACTTTATCTATCCACTTTTTGCTAAGCCAGGAGTAGGTATCAAGACTGAAGTATCCTCTATGCCAGGTGTATTCCAGATGAGTATAGATGAGATAGTAAAAGAGTGTGATGAGCTGAAAAAGCTAGGTATCTACTCTATCATACTATTTGGTATACCTGATGTCAAAGATAGCGTAGGGTCTGATGCTATGTGTGAGCATGGAATCATCTCTGAGACAATCAAAGCTGTCAAGTTGACACATCCAGATATGTTTGTTGTCACTGATTTATGTTTTTGTGAATATACAGATCATGGACATTGTGGTGTGATAGACCCGGTGGCACAAACTGTTGACAATGATATAACGCTTGACAATCTTGCTAAGCAGGCTGTCATACATGCCAAAGCAGGAGCTGATATGATAGCGCCTAGTGGTATGATGGATGGTATGATTATGGCTATTCGAGATGGGCTAGATGGTGCAGGGTTTGTCAATCTCCCTATCATGAGCTACTCTACCAAGTTTGCTTCTGCATATTATGGGCCATTCCGTGATGTAGCTGAGTCTACTCCTAGCTTTGGAGATAGACGAAGCTACCAGATGAACCCAGCCAACCGCAGAGAGGCTATACTAGAGAGTATAGAGGATGAGAAAGAGGGAGCAGATATCTTGATGGTTAAGCCAGCACTGGCTTATCTAGATATAATCAGAGATGTGAAAAATAGTACTTCATTGCCATTAGCAGTATACAATGTATCTGGTGAGTATGCTATGCTCAAAGTAGCAGCAGCTGCGGGTATCATTGACTATGATAAGATCATGATGGAGACACTGCTAGGCTTCAAAAGAGCAGGGGCTGATATCATAATAACATACCATGCAAAAGAGGCAGCAGAGATATTGAGAGCATAGTACACATCGTCTTTAGGCGTGTGTCGGGTTCATTGTCTATATATACAATGAGTCCGATAGATTTCTAAATAAAACGAGGTTAACGAAATGGAAGCAAAAGACTACATTAGTAGTGTGTTGGAGCAAGTAAAAGAGAGCTCACCAGGGCAGTTAGAATTTTACCAAACTACAGAAGAGGTACTAGAGACTCTAGAGCCACTTTTGGAAAAAGAACCAAAGTATATGAATCATGGAATACTGGAGCGAATAGTTATACCAGAGAGAAGTATGATTTTTCGTGTATGTTGGGTAGATGATGCTGGAAAAACACGGACTAACTTTGGATATCGTGTCCAGTTCAATTCAGCCATAGGACCATATAAAGGTGGACTTCGTTTTCATCCAAGTGTAAATTTAGGTATTGTCAAATTCCTTGGATTCGAACAGATATTTAAGAATTCACTTACAGGACTCTCTATCGGTGGGGGAAAGGGTGGAAGTAACTTCGACCCAAAAGGTAAAAGTGACAATGAAGTTATGCGTTTTTGTCAATCATTTATGACAGAGCTTTATAGACATATAGGTGAGACTAGAGATGTACCAGCTGGAGATATAGGAGTTGGTGGTAGAGAGATAGGTTATATGTATGGACAGTATAAGAAAATCACTGGTAGTTTTGAGGGTGTATTGACAGGAAAAGGTCTCAACTGGGGAGGCTCTAGAGCACGAACAGAGGCTACTGGATATGGATCAGTATATTTTGCACGAAATATTCTTGAGAAAAATGGATATACTATAGAGGGTAAGAGATGTACAGTCTCTGGTTCTGGTAATGTGGCTATATATACTATCAAAAAGCTCAGAGAATTAGGAGCTATACCGGTGAGCTGTAGTGATAGTAGAGGTACTATATATCATGAAGAGGGCATATGTGTCACTACTCT
>DAOUPF010000139.1 GCA_030626265.1 Sulfurovum sp. | reverse complement strand
CTATGAGAATCTCAAGCAGCCTGAACCTGTAAAAATCGATCGTGATCCCCAAAAGAAGAAGAATCGCTTTGCACAAAGTATCATTGCTGCTACGATGCTGCGTGTCGGAACGATAGAAGAGCAAGAGGTCGAAGAGACTCATGCAGACATAGAGATGCTTGATGCTAAGGTGCTGGAGCATTTGAATGATCCTCTAGGAGCTCAGGCTGCTATACTGGCACTATTTTATGATTCTAAATATAAGGAGGAGCTTTTTGCTATCGTAAAAGAACATAGCCCTTATCTCCTGTTGGAGCTAGCTAATCTTCTGCGTGAAGGGTATGATGAGTTCAAGAGTCACGGTGGACTGATCGCTTCTCGCAGTCTGAATGCACTCAAGAGTCTTTCTGCCCCGCAGTTTGAGCGGTTTAGCACTATCATGGAAGCTTTTGTTACGGTGGATGGTCATACATCGCTCTTTGAGTGGAGCCTTCAGTACATCATCCAGCGTCCCGTAGAGATGCACTTAGGTCTGCGTAAAGTACCCAAAACAAAGCACACCCATCTGGGTGCAGTCAAAGTAGAGGTTGAATTCCTATTCTCTATGCTCGCACAATCGCAATATGACGATGAGGAGGCTGCTCAAAAGGTATTTGTCAAGGTCACTAGGAACATCCATGCTGGTGCACTACAGTATCAGCCCAAGACGACTATCAACCATGAGGTATTTGTGCGTTCAGTACAGGCACTTGAGACGCTTAGACCAGCTATAGCTGAAAGGGTATTTGAGGGTGTGCTCCATATCATCAAAGCAGACGATGGTATCTCCGATGGAGAAAATGCTTTTGTCCATGCCATTGCACAGTTGCTACAGGTGCCACTTCCACGAGAGTTTAAAGTTGGGAAAAAGGGGTTTGGAGAGAACGATAATCCTTAATTTTATTTACATAAAAGTAGTAATCTGTAGTACCCTGTAGTACCTTTAGGAAAAAACTGAAGCATTCATTTAATATTTTGTGACGCTAGATGTGACACACTATAGGTATAATAGTAGTAGAGGATTTTTAAATGTATTATATGAGCTTTTAATAAGTGATTAACAACAAAAGATACTAACTGGCTTAGTGATGTAGTCAGTAAATATAAAAACAATTCCTATATCATGTTATAAGGAAAGAAATGTTGTTTTAGCTTTAGCCATAGACTGTAATAGTTATAATATTTGAAGTTAGTACTTCAATCTCAGAAGAGTAAGGTTTTACTCTTGAAATTAATTATACGAGGATTGAAAATGAGTAACAACTATCAACCTTTATTATTAGATGATATGCCTATCAATATAGCCATTTATGAAATGACAAGCGACGAAAACTTTATTTTTGTTGATTTTAATAAACAAGCTGAAATAACAGAAAATATTTCAAAAGACAAGTTAATTGGAAAAAGAGTTACGGATGTATTTCCTGGTGTAAAGTCTTTGGGATTGTTTGATGTTCTCTTAAGAGTTGGCAAAACAGGAAAAGAAGAATTATTTAATCTTGGGCTTTATGAAGACCAGAGAATATCTGGATGGAGAAAAAATAGAGTATCAAGACTTGAAAATGGTTTAATATTTGTATCTTATGAAAACCTTGAGTATGAAGATGATGAAATAAAAACTTATGCTCAACAGTTAGATACTAAAAACAAAGAACTAGATTATCAATATGGAATATTAAATTCTGTATTAAATTCAACACCAGACTTAATCTTTTACAAGGATTATCTAAATCATAGTGGTAGATATATAGGATGCAATGAAGCTTTTGAAAAGTTTGTCGGAAAAAAAGAGAAAGATATTATAGGCAAAATAGATATAGAACTCTTTGGTGAAAATGTTGGCAGCTTCTTTCATGCAGAAGATAAAAAGATACTGGATAGAAATATAACTGTTATCAGTAAAGAGTGGGCAGAGTACCCTAATAAAGGCAAAGTTCTATTAAGCACTTCAAAAACACCCTTAAAAGATAAAAGCCATAATACTATCGGTATTTTAGGCATATCTAGAGATATTACACAAGATCATGAAAAAGCTGAAGAACTAAAAAATCGTATGGAACTAGCCCTTTTAGGAAACAGTGCAGGTGTTTATGAGTGGTATATGCTAGATAACAGTGCCTACTACTCTCCACAGTGGATGAATATGTTAGGATATAAGGACAATGAACTTCCACCACAACTATCGACTTGGCAAGATAGAGTTCATCCTGATGATATAGAAGAGATAATGCTCAATGTTCAAAAGACTATAGAGGCTAAACAGACAAATATAGAAATTTTGCATCGCTTAAAACATAAAGACGGAAATTGGATATGGGCACTTGGTAGAGGACTGATCAGATACAATGAGCAAAGCATGCCATATAGTATGGTTGGAGTTCATACTGATATTACGGAACAAAGAGTTTTAGAGTTACAACACAAACAACAAGCTCAAATAATAGAACAAATACATGATAGTGTTATATCTACCGATATGGAAGGAAATATCACTAGTTTTAATCATGGTTCGGAAGTTTTATTAGATTATAAGGCTGATGAAATAATTGGAAGTCATATATCTAAGATTTATTTAGAAGAAGATTCTGAAAAGCTTAATAGGTCTCTTGAAGTTTTAAGAAGAGACGGAGGGTCTAATTTAGAGTTTCAATTAGTTAAGAAATCAGGTGAAGTAATTGATGCTAATTTATCTTTGTCACTTTTAAAAGATGAAAAAGATAATCCTATTGGAATGATAGGCTACGCACAGGACATTACTGAACGGAAAAAAGTAGAAGACGAGATATTTAATATCAACAAAAATTTACTCTCAATAGTAAAAGAGGAAGTTGAAAAAAACAGAGAAAAAGATAAGCTAATGCTCCAACAAAGAAGGCTTGCCCAAATGGGAGAGATGCTAAATATGATATCTCACCAGTGGAAACAGCCACTCAATAATTTATCAATATTATCTCAAGCTTTAGTTTTAAAATATCAACTAAATGAATTAGATGATACTGAAATAGATTATTTCAATAGTAACACTAGCAAGCAGATAGCACAAATGCTTGATACCATTAATGATTTTAGAAGCTTTTTTAAACCACAAAAAGATAAGAAAGTTTTTAATATAACAGAGACTATTGGGCATGCTGTAGGGATCTTATTGCCCATATTTAAAAAAGAAAATATTATATTAAATCTATCATTATCTGAAAATTGCTATATCTATGGGTACTCAAATGAGCTAGGACAAGGGCTAATCAATATTTTGAATAATGCAAAAGACGCTTTAATTGAAAATGATATAGAAGATAAAAGAATTGATATTACGCTTAGCCATGATGCACAAGACATACACTTAGCTGTTAGTGATAATGCAGGTGGTATACCTGATTATGCCATTGATAAAGTATTTGATCCATATTTCTCAACCAAAAATGAAAAACATGGTACGGGAATAGGGCTTTATATGTGCAAAATAATTATAGAAGAGCATATGAATGGAAAAATAAGTGTATATAATAAAAATAGTGGCGCTTCAATTGAAGTAACTTTAAGTCTCTACTTAGATAAAATATAACTCACCCGTTCCCATCTGTTCTTGGTGGGAATGCATACGAGATTATAAACTAGTAAAATCTTTCCACTTCAACTAGCCTTTGCATGCCATCATAATCGTATCTCCAATGTTTAGCTTCATTTACATAGCCTCTCTTTGCAGGGTTGTGATGTATGTATTTAACCTGATTCTCATAGTCTCTGTGGGAATGAGTAAAGTGAAAAGGGGTCTGGTGACAATGATAATACTTAATCGCATTTGGTACAATATTCACTCATAGATAACTTTTCAGCAACCTTCTCACAAAATATCTCAAAAGAGGGTAGCTCTAACTGACCTTTTCTTTGTTTTTCGCCCCACATAGGCTCTGGGAAATAGCTGTCATTTTTAAATCTTGCCATGATATGCCAATGCATATGTGGCATGTAGTTGCCAAATGATGCGATGTTTATCTTGGTAGGCTTGTAGTAGGATATTATCTCTTTTTCTATGATGTCTAGTAGGTCATATATCTCAAACTTGATCTCTGCTGGTACTTCACTCATCTCTCTGTATGGGTGCTGAGTAAAAATCTTGAGCCAAGGTATCTCACTAGACTCTGATTCTATGCGAATATTTTCATTTTGGTATATCATTATATCTCCTAGTATATATACACTGCATCAGCTAAACCAACATCAACATCTAGCATCTTCTTTTTATCAGCTCTTTGATTTACTATAGTGAAGAATGGCTGGTTACTAAGTCTGGAAAATCTTAGTGGAATTCCAAGCTGATACTTCATATGCATATCCCCTGCAAAGACTATGAGCTTGTCTCTTTTATTTTTTAAAACTTTTCTAGCGAGCAGGGCACTCTGCTCTCCCATATAACTATCCCATGATACCTGTACTCTATACATACGCTCTTGGCATGATTCATCTCCACGAGCTGGCATCATCTTGTGACAGTTCTCAAAAAATGGCTCTATGAGAGACTTGTGTGCTGAGACATTGGTATCTTGTGAGTCATAAAACTTTCTCTCTTTGGTACTCATAGATGAGAGTAGTTTGGATGATATCTTTTTACGTGCTTTTCTTGTGAGATTGATACCATATAACCCTCCACCACCTCTGCGAACTCTCTTATACAACATACTAGATAGCTCCCAGTCGAGTGAAGTAAACTTAGTCCATGCTCTCTGAGATTTGAGCTCTTCAGTACTGATCTTGCCATTGGTATATCGTCTGAGAAGCCTATTGTGCTCTGGGCTAAACCACTAATTGGCT
>DAOUPF010000258.1 GCA_030626265.1 Sulfurovum sp. | reverse complement strand
CAACTGCAAAGACCATATGCTTATTTACAAAGTCCCAATCAATGATTTTCTCTGCTTCATCTCTCATGACTATCTCACGAGCTATATAGTTCCACATAGCCAAGTCTGTATTTGGTGAGAAGATAATCTCCATATCTGCTAAGTCTGAAGTTCTATGTCTATATGTAGAGATGTTTACTACTTGTACATTATCAGGATTAGATAGTTTTCTATCAGTTACACGAGACCAAAGGATCGGGTGCATCTCGGCCATATTGGCTCCCCAAGATATGATAGTATCAGTAAGCTCGATATCATCATAACAACCTGATGGCTCATCAATACCAAATGTCTGATAGAAACCAACAACAGCTGATGCCATACAGTGTCTTGCATTTGGATCTATTCCGTTACCTCTAAATCCTGCTTTGATCATCTTTTGAGCTGCATAGCCTTCCATGACAGTATACTGACCTGATGCAAATACTGTTACACCCTCTGGTCCACTCGCCTTGAATGCTTTTTTGGCATGGAATTCCATCTCATCAAATGCTCTCTTCCATGAAACTGGTCTAAACTTACCTTGCTTATCAAATTCACCCTTATCGTTCATTCTCAAAAGTGGTTGTTTAAGTCTATCAGCTCCGTACATGATCTTAGCATTAAAGTAACCTTTAATACAGTTCAATCCTCTGTTCACTGGTGCTGCTGGGTCACCTTTAACTGCTACTATCTTTCCGCCTTTAGTAGCTAGCATAATACCACAGCCAGTACCACAGAAGCGACAAGCTGCCTTGTCCCATCTCCAATCTGATTCTGCTTTAGCTGCTGCTGCTTGGACATCAGTAGGAACACTCACTCCTACTGCACCTGCCGCTGCGGCTGCTGCTGAACTCTTCAAAAAATCTCGTCGATTCATTCCCATTGTAACCTCCTATAATTTTATATGGATACCCTTAATTGTATAGTAAAGAAAGAACTATAGACTTGATTTATATCATGAGGTTAGAATATTTATAAGCTTTTGTAAAAAAAGTAACTCAAAAGTAACATGAATGAGTTCTATAATAGGAGTGGATTTGTACTAATTAAGTGGATTTTAGAAATATTTCGAGACAGATTTACTTGTCTCGAAAAAGATTATTTTAGTGTTGCCATATAGGCTGCTAATGCGTCTATATCCGCATCACTGGTATCTTTTATTTGAGCTTTCATAAGTGTGCCCATACCATTAACATTACGAGTACCAGCTTTATACTCTTTCATACTAGCTGACAAAGTAGAAATATCTTGACCAGCGATTACTACTGACTTACCAAGTGCTTTTGTCTTGCCATCTTTACCATGACATCCTGCACATTTAGCATACAGCGTTGCACCTTTGGCTGTATCAATAGCTGGAGTAGTTACTTCAGCTACTTTCTTTTTGACTATCTCTGTAATTTCTTCTGTTTTAGCTTTAGCTATCTTGGCAGCAGCCTCTGCTTTTTCTTTGGCTTCAGCTGCAATTTTTACAGCCAACTCCTCTGCTTCTTTTGCAGCTTTTACAGCCAGCTCTTTTGCCTCTGCTGCCAATACTGCTGCTTTTTCTTTAGCTATTTTGGATGTCTCTGCTGCCTTATCTTTAGCTGCATCTACTGTACTTGCTGTTGCTTCAGACACAGTATTTGTAACGGCTTTAGCTTCATCCTTTACCTTTTCGCCACATGCAGTAAATAATAGAGCTGATACTATCAGTGAGAATAAACTAATTTTTTTCATTAATGATTCCTTATATTTGAACTTAAAGTGTTTTTTCTCTAAATATAGATTTAAATTTAATACCAATGAGATAAAAGAAAGGTGTATCCAGTAACGCCATTGCTATCTTGACCATATAATCACCAATGATTAGCTTGATTATCATCTCTGGAGGCATAACCCAAGCAAATGCCAGAGTAAAGAATATGACTGTATCAAATGCTTGAGAGATAACGGTACTTGCATTATTTCTAAGCCACCATAACTTTTGGGCCTTTTGTTTGAAGTAGTGAAAGATATTTACATCTAGTGTCTGAGTCACCATAAATGCGAAGATAGATGCAAAAGCTATACGCCAATCAGCTATCAGTACTGTAGGTACTATAGCGATAACTATACCATACTTAACTACTCTAAGCACCTCTTTTTTGCTGTAGTTTTCACTCAAAATATCAGTTAGAAGAAAAGTTATTGGATAAACTAACGCCCCGTATGTCAGCCAATCATTGATAGCAAACTGCACTGTGTAGTTAGATAGTATTATCAAAAATGCAAATATTGCTACTGAGATATAAAATATTTTATCTGTCATTTAATAGTCCTTATTTTTCGCGAATTATATCCATATAAGTTGAAAGAACTTTTAAAGTAATATTTAATGCTTCAGATCATCTCTCCATTTGGAATGATGAAAGTGCAACCTATGGTCACAAGAAGTGGAGACTACAGATCTATCAAAAGTAATAGCTCCTATCATTTTCCAATCTTTTTCATCATCTATACTTTTACTAGCTACAAATATATCAAATATCAATGGTTTCTTAGATTTGATCATAAGTTCATCACGAAAATCCTCAGCATCTACACTCTGTCCTTTTCTAGCCTCTACTTTCATCCACTTTGGTGTTATGATATTTCTCTTATCCCTCTCTCCTAGTTCTGAGATTTCATATACTTGTCTTATGCCTGGATTTGAGTCTGCATCTGCAAATGCACTGGCAACTTTGAGAGCATATAGTAGATTTTTTATCACGACACTAGTAGTACTAACCTCTGGCTCATTGCTAAGTGCTACATCGGTAAAGTGCTGGGCATCAGTGCCTCCTAGATCATCTATGAGAAAGAAATTTGCTGTATGTTCTTTGTTGATTTTGTACCTATTCATAGTAGGGAAAATCTTACCTGCAAATCCAAATGCTCTCATCTCTCCACGGCGAGTCTCAGACATAGCTGATGATGCTCTGGCGATTATCAATGCTCTGCTAGACTTTTTGAAATATCCACTATAGGGATTCTCCTTATAAATCT
>DAOUPF010000401.1 GCA_030626265.1 Sulfurovum sp. | reverse complement strand
TAGACGATCATTCAGATGACTCATTCTTTATCAGATTTATGTCTGCTATGCTTGAAGGTGGTAAAAGTGGAGTTGAAATGGGTATAGCAATCATACCTGGTGTACTTTTCGTTTGTACAATAGTTATGACCTTAACATTTGGTCCTAAAGACCCTAGTCTAGGGTATCAAGGTCTTGCATATGAGGGAGTTGCTATTTTACCTAAGCTAGGCTCATACCTAACACCTATTATGAAACCTCTATTTGGTTTTACTAGTCCTGAAGCATTAGCATTTCCTATAACATCCCTAGGTGCAGTTGGCGCTGCTATCAGTTTAGTGCCTAAGTTCTTAGACCTTGGACTTATAGGTGGAAATGACATAGTTGTATTTACGGCTATGGGAATGTGTTGGAGTGGTTATCTAAGTACACATGTTGGAATGATGGATGCTCTAAAGCATAGAAAACTTATATCTAAGGCGATACTAAGTCATACAGTTGGCGGTATTGTGGCAGGTATATCAGCCCATTATATATATGTGGCATTTAGTGCATTTTTATAGATTATATTCTTATTAATATAAAAAGAGCAAACCAATTGATAATTGGTTTGCTCTTTATTTTATTTATAGTCTAATGATATTACATCATTGGAGGCATTCCGCCACCCATACCCATTGGCATATCAGCTTTTTCGTCTGGTAGATCAACTACAGCAGCTTCTGTAGTTAAGAATAAAGCTGAGATAGAAGCAGCATTTTGAAGTGCTGATCTAGTAACCTTCGTTGGATCAACAATACCAGCATCTAGCATAACTACATACTTCTCATTGTATGCATCAAATCCTACTCCAATGTCTGCATTTATAACCTTCTCTACTACTACTGATCCTTCAAGACCTGCATTTGCAGCTATCTGTCTAACTGGCTCTTCTAAAACTCTTCTAATGATAACAGCACCAGTCTTAGCATCTCCCTCTAATGAGTCTATAACCTTCTCAACAGCAGGAATAGCATTGATAAGAGCAGTACCACCACCTGATACTATACCCTCTTCTACAGCTGCTCTAGTAGCATTAAGTGCAACTTCTATTCTAAGCTTTCTTTCCTTCATTTCAGTTTCTGTTGCAGCACCAACTTGGATAACAGCAACTCCACCAGAAAGTTTAGCTAATCTCTCTTGTAACTTCTCTTTGTCAAACTCTGAAGAAGTCTCTTCTATTTGAAGCTTTATTTGCTTAACTCTATCAGCTATTAGGCTCGCATTTCCAGCGCCATCTATGATAGTAGTGTTTTCCTTATCAATCTTACCTGACTTAGCAGTACCAAGCATATCAAGTCCTACTGACTTAAGCTCATATCCAAGCTCCTCAGAAATAACCTGACCACCTGTTAATATTGCTATATCCTGAAGCATTGCCTTTCTTCTATCACCGAATCCAGGTGCCTTAACAGCAACACACTCAAATGTACCTCTAAGCTTATTTACAACTAATGTAGCAAGAGCTTCACCTTCGATGTCCTCAGCTATTATAAGTAACTTCTTACCCTGTTGTACTATTTGCTCAAGTACTGGAAGAATCTCTTGAATATTAGTAATCTTCTTGTCTGTGATTAGGATATATGGACTCTCAATAACTGCTTCCATCTTTTCTGTATCTGTAACCATGTAAGGTGATACATATCCTCTATCAAACTGCATACCCTCAACAACTTCTAGAGTAGTACCCATAGTTCTTGATTCTTCAACAGTTATAACACCGTCTTTTCCTACCTTC
>DAOUPF010000068.1 GCA_030626265.1 Sulfurovum sp. | reverse complement strand
TTTAGTTTACTTGCTTCAAATGGTCCAGCTGATTGACCATTGATAGATACAAATAGAGGCTCATGACCTGGCAATGGTGGAGGTGGTGGTGGAGCTGCATGTGGTGAGGCTGGTGGTTGAGTATTTTGATTAATAGCCAAACTATTAGCCATCTGTTGACCCACAGCAAGTCCAGCACCCATGCCTACCATATCTCCCATAGACCCATCAGCATTGCCCATAGCTTCAGCTGTTTGATACTTGAGATAGTCATCTAGGTTGCCAGAGATGGCTCGGCTAGTTCGTTTATCTAGAGCTTTTTCTACTGCTTCTGGCATAGAGATATTCTCTACTATCATTTTGGTAAGTTCTAGTCCATACTCTTCAAAGTATGGAGCTATACCTTCTGTGATGTGAGCACCAAATACCTCATAGTTGGCTGCTAAATCTAGTGCTGCTGTGCCATCTTTGCCCAGTACTACAGCTAGCTTTGATGCTATAAGGTTGCTGAGTTGCTCATCTATCTCATCTACTGTAAAGTGTCCATCTGTACCTACTACTTCTCTGAGGAAGTTTTCAGGGTTATCTACGCGTATTTCATAGGTACCAAATGCTCTGAGTCTAACCATACTAAACTCAGGGTCTCTGACGGTGATAGGATTTTTAGTACCCCATTTTAGATTTGTAAACCTCTTAGTATTTACGAAATAAACCTCTGCCTTGAATGGAGACTTAAATCCATGATCCCAGTGTTTTAGATTTGTCAATATAGGCATATTTTTTGTCTCTAGTTCATATGTACCAGGGGTGAGTACATCTGCTATTTCCCCCTCATTGACAAATACAGCTATCTGTGACTCACGGACTATGAGTTTAGCACCATACTTTATCTCATTTCCCTGTCTAGGGAACCTCCAAACCATTGTATCTCGTGAATCATCTGTCCACTCCAGTACATCTATAAACTGCCCAAATAACCAATCACTCATTCCCATATCAAGACTCCTCTATTTTAGTTGATTTTTCTATCTCTTTTGGAGATTCTGGCTCTTCTATCGCTTCAGCTTTTGCCTTTACTGATAGTATAGCATCCTTTAGTTTTTGCTCACTGCTCTCTAGTTCTACTAGAGCTTGTGTTCTAGCTTTTTTACCCTCTTGGGCTATGGATATAGAGTCATTTAGTGTAGCGATTAGTGTTTCATTTGCTTTTTTGATACTGGATATATCAAATATTCCTCTCTCCATCTGCTCTCTAACTTCTCTGTTGGCATCACGAAGACCCTCAGCATTTTTCTCTAGTAGTTCATTTGTCAAATCTGCTGCATCTTTGACAGCCATAGCAGTATCGTGACTTCTAAATATAGTTACAGTTTGAGCTAGTTGATTACGCCATAGTGGCACAGTGTTGACTAGTGTTGAAGTGATTTTGCTGATTAGTGACTTGTCATTCCCTTGGATTAGTCTGATTGATGGAAGAGACTGCATAGTCACTTGACGAGATAGTCTCAAGTCATGTACGCGTCTCTCTAGCTCATCGCGGAAACCTCTTATCTCTTTGAGCTCTTGTATGGCCATCATCTCTTTGTCTTTGGCACTTTCTAAAAACTTTGGAATGATACTAGAAGATAGCTCCTCTAGCTTGGTATCTCCAGCCTTTATATATAGTTCTAGATTTCTAAAGAAGTCTAAGTTTGCATCATATAGCTTGTCTAGAGAGACTATGTCAGTCATAAGCTGACTCTTGTGCTTCTCTAAGTCATTGGATATGAGATCGACTTGATCTCGTACTGTTTCATACTGCTGCATAAATTTAGTCAGAGGTTTGGCTATTCCAAATATCTTTTTCCACCAAGCTAGCTTTTTATTTGGATTAAACTCACTCATATCAAAACCACGGATAGAAGCTACCATCTCATTGAGTGCTGCTCCTGCTCTGCCTGTATCTTTATTCTGTACACCATCTATCATACGGTTTGAGATATCATCTAGCTTCTCTTGGGCAGAGGAACCAAAGTAGATGATAGAATTTCTATCATTTATATCGATCTCTTCTATGGCATTTAGTAGCTGTAGTTCTTCCCCTTCCATTAGCTCAGGTACTTGACTATTCTGTTCCTTTATGGTCGCCTCTATTATCTCTTTAGTCTTTATTTGCATATATTCCCCTCATATTTAGTTTTTAATTTGCTCTTTTAATACATCTATATGTACATCCAAGTCAAAGTGGTTATTCTCTTTGAGCCTTTGTAGCTCTTTGTTAAACTTTAAATCTACATCACTAAGTAGTGTATAGAGTCTGGTTTTTATTGGTTGCTTTATTTCGCTCTCTTCTAGTGCAGTATAAGAGCTGGTAACATTGGCAATACCATCTATATAAACTATGAGAAATTTTCGGGCTACCCTTACATCTTTTGGATCTTCTTGTATAGTTTGTAGTATCGTCTCTGCTTTATTGGTTGCAATGGATAGTTTGCTGTGTAGTACACTGTCTGTAATCTTGCTCATATCATTTTTGATACTGGAGAGCTTCTCTTTTGCCTCTTCTATGGTCTCTATTACCATTTGGGCTGATATGCCATCCATATTGCCTAGCTTATCTTTCATTGGGTCAAACCCATAATACATATAGAATCCAACAGGAGCCAAGATACCCACAAAGATAGCCGAGAGTATCGGTTTGCCTCCCACAAAGAAACTGAGATAGAATGCAGTAATACCAAGTCCAAAAGCTGCTAATTTCTTATATGGTATTTTGGGTGCTTTTGCAAGGATAGACTTTTTGTACTCTATGCTTTGAGCGAAGCCTTTATTTGCTAGTCTTACACTACCTAATAGCATGAGAAAGCCAATTCCACTTAATATAAATCCACTATAGTCACTACTAAAGAGAGATATAACAACAGAGATAAACATAGGTATCAAAAATAGATATAATATACCTATCTTTTCTGTTTTTTGCGTAGCCTTTTGGCTAATTCGTTTTGCTTTTGACATAGATAGTCCTAAAATGTAGAGGCTATACTAAAACCAAGAGAGTAGATCAAAAATAGTAAACCAAAAATTCGCATATAATTCATAGTTATTCCTAAGTATATTTAATATTATTTATTTTAGCGAAAGATTGTTAATGTTTTCCTATTGGGAAGCAAGTGATTTAGGAAGGTAAGCTATGACTTGTACCTTTTGATAGCTCTGTTTAGTATCTCAGTGGCAGCTTCTTTGTCTTTGAATCCCGATACTTTCACCCATTTGCTTGGCTCTAGCATTTTGTATGTCTCAAAGAAATTTTTTATACGATTTAGAGTATGTTTGGGTACATCATCCAAGTCTTTTATATTTTTATATGTAGGGTCTATCTTTTCGGTAGGAACTGCTAAAAGCTTCTCATCTCTTCCGCCTTCATCTTCAGTCATGAGTACGCCTACCAAACGGCATTTGATAAATGAGCCAGCTTGTAGAGGGTAGTCGCAAAGTACAAGGATATCTACTGAGTCTTCATCTTCTGACAGCGTATTTGCTACAAAACCATAATTTGCTGGATAACATACAGAAGAGTAAAGAACTCTATCTACTTCAATAGCACCTGAGTCCTTATCTATCTCATATTTGATACCTGAGTTTAGTGGTACTTCTATGATTGCTTTTACGGCATCTGGATTTTCACCATGACCGATTTTACTAATTTTCATATCGCTTTCCTATTTATTAAAGTTAATAATTATTTTGGGACCGTTATAGTATCATAATTAGAGTTAAAGCAGTCTCTCAAAACCTCTAATTTCACCTCTTTTACTTTTCCAATCAGGCTCGTACATCTCAACTAAATTCCAAAAAATCTTTGAGTGGTTTTTATGTTTGATATGTGCTAACTCATGTATGACTATATACTCTATGAGAGGAGTTGGCAACATCATCAGGCGTGTGTTTAAGGAGATATTGTTTTTGCTAGAGCAGCTCCCCCATCTAGTTTTTGTGTGTCTGTATCCTATTTTGTTGGGCTGTAGATTCATATATTGACTATACTTCTCTACTATGGGAGTTATTATAGTGGGGCATTTGGATTTATAGTAATTATCCCTTAGAGCGATTAGCCTATCATGTTCGATAGTGGTATTGAGCTTAAAATACATAATATTATCTATGAGTTCTAAAGTCTCTTTTTTTATATTTGGGTAGATGCTTATCTTTATCTTATATTCAATACCCAGCAGGTATATATACGCATCTTCATCAAGCAAAGATAGTTTTGAGAGTTTTTCACTTTTGTTTATATGTTTAGATATCCAGTTGCTTTTTGAAGCTACAAATTTGTGTAGATAGTCTATAGACCTTCTTTTGTTTGCAGTGACTATGATGCTATCTTTTGTGATTCTTATATAGCTGTGTTTTATTTGCTTTTTCTGTATGATTTGATATGTAAATGATATATTGTCATCATCATAAGTGTATGTCATTTTTTATTAAATATTCTTATATTATTGATGATTTTTACAGCAAATAGAGTCATGATGGCTCCTAGTATCATTGCTATACCAATCTCCTCATCTAAAAATAGAGCACTAAGACCAATAGCAGCAAAAGGGACTAAAAATATAAATGAACTCACCTCTGTAGTACCAAGCTTCTCAATACCCAAAAAGTATACAGTGTTGGAAAATGTAGAGGCAAATATAACTAGAGTAAATATATTGACCCAAAATAGCGTATCAAAACTCTCTACCGCAATGGAGCTAAAATCAATGAAGAAAATAGTATCTAAAAGAACAGTCACTACATAGAGATAGAATGTAAATACTATAGGTGATATCTGTTTGGACTGAGCACTTAGTATCGTAACTATAGGCCAGAGTATAGAGGCTAGGATAAAATATAGGTTGTGAATAACAAATATCTCAGAGCTTCCCAATGTCCAAACATTGAGCATAGTCAGCACTCCAAAAGCACCAAGGACTAGTGCAAACATATCTATCTTTCTAATACTTTTCATCCGTAGAACTACAAGTATGACAAAGGTTATGATAGGGGCTAGAGAGGTGACAAGTGCACCTCCTAGTGAGGCAGTTCCTAGTTTTGTACCTAAAAAATAGTATTTCATATATGCTAGAAACACTATAGAGGTTAGGGTAACTAGTATAAGAGTCTTTGCATCTATTTTGAAAGATTTTTTTAGATATATGATGATAGGTATCATAGTGAGTCCAGTGAGTCCAAAACGGATAAATATCATCTCGAATTCATTGATATAGTTGCTAAGAATCTTGGCATTGACCCATGATCCACCCCAGCCAATCATCGCAAAAAACAGAAGTATATAAAAAAGGTTTCTATTGGTAGTTGTCATATACTCTACTCTTCTGTTAGAGTATAGTTTATATCTTTTGTCTCTAATTCATCTATGTATAGTTCAAATGCTTTTTTTGCACTATCTCTGTCATGAGAAGCTACAGATATGGTAGTTCTAAATCCATCGTTATACATGCTAGGCAGTGAAGAGAACTCGATATCATCAGTCATCTTTTTCATCACCTCTATAAGTTGACCTTCACCACAATGAGCGATAAGAGTATATCTATATATGGGGGCATTTTCTTCAAATAGATTAGTCAAAATATGCTCTATCATAGGATGGCTCATCTCTGGAAATCCTGGCATAAAAAAGTATCTATCATCTAGATAAAAAGCGGGCATGCCATTGGCTCTGTTTTCTAAAAGCTTGGATCCACTAGGTAGCATTGCCATACCCAGAGCATGAGGCTTTTTGCTAGTATCTATACGAGAGCTTATGATGTCTTTTGCCTCTAGGTGCATGATGAGTTTATCATCCCGTAGTGCAGTAGCAGCACATTGGCGTGTATGGTCATCAGGAGTAGAGCCAATACCACCAAAACTAAAGAGTACAGAGTTTGCTTGAGACTGAATGAGCTTGATAGTCTGCACTATGAGTGCTGGATCATCTTCGACGATAAGACTACCTGAGAGCTTATGCCCTCTCTCTAGTAGAGCTTGGCTGACAAAGTTAAAATGTTTGTCTGCTCGTCTACGGTTTAGTATCTCTGTACCTATAATGAGGGCAAAGAATTTTGTAGGGGTCATTAGCCTTATTCTTCTATATAGTTTTTAAGTTTTCTACCTACTTTTGGATGCTTTAGTTTTTTAATCGCTGAGGACTCTATCTGTCTTACTCTCTCACGAGTAACATTTAGTTCTTTTCCTATCTCCTCTAGTGTTCTATCACTAGCATCTGTGAGAAGGCCAAAGCGCATTCTTACAACGGCTTCTTCTCTATCATTTAGCTGGTCAAGTACTTCGTCTATCTGATTATTTAGGTCATCATTCATAACAGCATCAGTAGGGCTTAGAGTGTTTCTATCCTCTATAAAGTCACCAAATCTTCCATCATCTTCATCACCTACAGGAGTCTCCAAACTTACAGGCTCTTTTGTAATCTTGATAACATTTTTTACCTTGTCAACACTCAGTCCTACCTCTTTGGCAATAGTGTCTAAATCTGGCTCTTTGCCTGTCTCTTGTAGATGCTTTCTAATTATTTTGTTTATTCTATTGATAGTTTCTATCATATGAATTGGTATTCTGATCGTTCGTGCTTGATCAGCGATAGCACGGCTGATAGCTTGTCTTATCCACCATGTTGCATATGTAGAGAATTTGTATCCTTTTTCATACTCAAACTTATCAACAGCTTTCATCAATCCTATATTTCCCTCTTGGATGAGGTCTAGGAATGGTAGCCCACGGTTAGTATATCTCTTGGCTATGGACACTACTAGTCTCAGGTTGGATTTACCCATGCGTGTTTTTGCTTTTTCGCTTCTAGCTTTTCCTATGTGTATCTGGTTGAGAATCTCCTCTAGCTTTTTTGGATCCAGGTTGAAACTATCTTTACTATCTT
>DAOUPF010000032.1 GCA_030626265.1 Sulfurovum sp. | reverse complement strand
ATTTGAGATAACTTTGATACGGTTTATGACAAGAGCCGTAATGTTTTTGTCCAAGTCAATATGTTTTTTCAGTGCACCGTCAATTCTAAGACGTACCTCACCTTTGCGTTCTTTGGACTCTATATGTATATCACTGGCACCTTTTTTAATAGCCTGAAAAAATAGTGAGTTTACTAGTTTGATAATAGGTGCAGACTCTTCGCTAGAGAGTAGGTCTTGAGAGTTTTGTATAAACTCTAGAAGATCTGATTCTGCTTCAAAGAGCTCATCCGCTGTAGTCTCCATCTGTTCAAAGTCACTACCGGTTTGTATCTCTAAGAACTTATTTTTAAGTCTCTCAAAACTCTCTTTGTCCACTAAATATACAGGGTATTTTAAATCTAATCTTGCTAAATGATTAAGACCATTGGCAAGATCTTCTTGATGTATGATAGCTGTTTTCTCATTATTGATTTGTGAAAACAAGAGAGAGTGCTTTATAGATAATTTATGATCAATATCCTCGTTCCAGAGTGGCTCAAGATTGACATTTTCTAAAAAAGGAAACTTCATTAGTGATTACCACTCAAAAAGGCACTAGCTCTATTTTTTCTAAACTTTAATGAAGACTCCTTATTTTCTGGCTCTTCTGTCTTTGCTTCTATTTCTTTAGTAGTTTTTTTTTCAGATACTCTCTTTATAGGAGTGATAGGCTTCATATTTTGCTGTCTTCTTCCAAAACCAAGTGCATCCATGGTACTGTTTCTCTGTGTAGATTGACTATCTGCCTCTAGCCCTAGTCTAACATAGGTATTGTACCTCTCCTGTATACCCTCTAGCTCCAAGAGAGCCGCTCTCAGACGCTTCAAATCTCCACTTTTTCTGACGATGTATGGAGTTAGATATATTACTACATTTACCTTACTCTCACCAGTACCTGTAGATCTAAATAGCCCACCTATGATAGGAATATCACCTAGTATAGGTATCTTTGAGACTGTTTTGCCACCTGAACTTTTCATAAGCCCACCTAGTATGATAGTCTCACCATTGTTAACTATGGCATTTGTGAGTACTTTTCGTTTGGTTGTAGTAGGTCTATCAGCTGCAGTACTAGAGCTTGGAAGGATATCCTCTATCACAGCCTCTATCTCTAGTGTTACTTGATTGTTGCTAGATAGTCTAGGTTTTACTTTGAGAGTGATACCTATATCCTCTCTAGAGTAGTTGTTGACTATATTCCCCTGACCTGCTGTAGACTGTTGAGCTTGAGTGAGTATAGACTGAGTCTGCCCCACATAGATAGATGCCTCTTTATTGTTAGTACATAGGATAGATGGTTCACTGAGGATATGTGCCGCTCCATTTTGCTTGAGAAGGTCTATCTTGGCTCCTAGAGCAAATACCTCACTGATGTCACCGTCAAATTTAAATGGGCTTGTCGTATCTGTAATAGCATTTCCACTACTGTCATAACTGGTTGACGAAGTATCCAAGAAGCCCAACAATGAACTAGAGACCATTAGCGATGAAGCCCCCATATTAGCTGCAGCAGTAAATAGCCCTTGGCTAGTAATCGCCCCACTCTCAAAGCCATATCTTATACCGATCTGTGATGCCAAGTTTTTGTTGATCTCTACAATCTTAGCTTTTACATATACCTGTACTTTTGGTATATCTATAGCTCTGACGGTTGAGCGAATATTTTTGATCTGCTCTGCAGTAGCTAGGACGATAAGTGCGTTTCTCTCTATATCTGATACTACCATCGCCTTGCTAGGAGGCTTGCCACCTTTTTTAGGTGCCTTGATGGCTACGCTATTCATCTGGGCTACTAGCTTGCTAAGTATCTTCTCCATCTCCTCTACATTTGAGTTTTTGAGTCGGATTACATACATCTGCTGCTCTATATTTTCACCTTTTTGATCGAGCTGCTTGATATATCTAATCATTTGAGTTACATTCTCTTTTTTACCAACTAAGATGATAGAGTTAGTAGAATCATCCTTTAGTATATCTACCTTCTCACTAGGTACTGTTTTAGGAAACAGCTGTCCCGCCATCTTTACTGCATTTGCATGTACTGCTTTGACACTAGAGTTTCTTAGTTTGATAACAGTAGAGCCTTTTTGTCCAGCTCCTTCTACAGAGTCTATAATCTTTTTGATAGACCTAAGTGTTCTAGGATATGCAG
Organism: Sulfurovum sp.; assembly: GCA_030626265.1. Classification (GTDB taxonomy): domain Bacteria; phylum Campylobacterota; class Campylobacteria; order Campylobacterales; family Sulfurovaceae; genus JAAXPZ01. The sequence goes on along the minus strand of DAOUPF010000032.1, from coordinate 6,697 downwards.
TGATAGACAAAACATTATTATTTTTAAAAGAGACTACTTTAGCATTTTTATGAAGTAGAGGTTTGATTTTGGCTCTAATAACTGCTGCATTGGATGTTTTTAGCTTGAATAATACAGTTTTTAGAGTATTTCCTGAGATCTTATCATCAACAGCCAATCCCATACCTGCTGCTTCAGAAGCTTTGACTACTTGCATAAAATCACCTTGGTCAATTAAGGTAAAACCTTTATTTGCCAGTATAGAGTTAGCTAAAGGAATTAATGAACTCTTTTTGATAGGCTGAGTAGAGACAAAGTTGATTTTACCCTTTAGTGCACCATTGACAAGAATGTTCTTTTGGGAAATCTTACTAACCATCTCTACAAAATCTTTGATATCTAGATTTCGGAAGTTGACATTGACAGTCTCTTCGTCAGTGCCTCCCAAAAGTAGCGTTATGCTAGTTATGGCAATCAATATAATCTTATTTAACTTCATATTCTAATTCCTTTTCTTCAGTTCCTCGTATAATTGTAAGAGAGAGCCCATCTATCGAGTCTGCTGATTTGAGCATATTCATGGGACCTGCTAGGTCTATAATGTCTTCTCCATTAATGGCTTTGATAACATCACCTCTCTTGAGTCCTAGCTCAGAAAAAGGGCTTCCTTTACGGATAAATCTAACTTTATATCCTTGCATAGAGCCATTTTTATTTATAGGTCTAACCCCTATATCTTTCATTATCTTATCTATGTCAGATGTGTAATCTTTGATTAATGAACGGGGTATAGCTCTTATCCCATCTTTATCTGTAATATCCATTTTTTTATTAGATGGTTTTTCTATATCTGCTTGAGGTTTTTTATTTGTAGAGGGGAGATTGGAAGAGTTGCTTTTTCTCTTCCCTTCAAAGAGCTTTAGAGTATACTCTTTACCAGCCTTTTCAAAATATGCCTCTCTTGCTGATGCATCTTTTAGTATAAAACCATCTACATCTTCTCCTGTGGAAATGATATAGCTTTTGGTACCTTTGAGTATAGTAATTACACTGTTGTTCTTGCCACTATATATGCCTACTAATTTGAGGCTTCTTATAGAAGGAGCACTTATGGTAGGCTTCTTGACTACAGGTTTTTTTATCTCTGCTAAGGCTACATTCGAGGCAAATCTATATCTATAATGAAGAGAGCTTTTTGCATTACCAGATGTTAGGTTTATTCCTTTTTCCGGTAAGTATAGATACTCTACTCCAACCCATGCTAGTTTGACAATCATCGATAAGAAGAGTACAACAATTAAAGTTGAGAAACTTTTGGTATTAGAATTTTGATTCATAGTACCATCCTTTCTCATCTTTTTTTAGATATTTTGCAAATGCTTTTACATTGCCATCTTTTGCTATATCTAGATGGATAATTCTCTCTTGCAATGAAGCTTGTCCTTCTATATTGCCTAGGCTACTTATGGCAGTCATATCTACATTCATAGGTGATAGGGCTGAGTGAATGATATTTATACTCTCTATGCTAGCCTCTGTAGGTAGGCCCTTTGCAATCATGAGGTTGAGAAAATCTACTTTGGTGTATAGAAGTAGACTCCAGAGTTCTATCTCCTCAGCAGTGGCAATAGCTGCCCCATTATAATAAATAATAGGGTGCTTTATGGTAAGGCTCAGAGGTCCTTCAATCAACTCTTCATCAGAGATAACAATATTTTGTTTATAAAGCTTCTCTTCCAATAAAAAATATAACTCTTTCTTTGGGGAGAATAGCATCAGCAGTAGAGGTAAAAGGAGTAGAAAGATGACGATATTTTTTACCACTTGCATCGTAACTCCAATCTATAGTTTTCATTATCTCTCTGGATAGAGAGCTCTACTATCTGCAGGGCTATGCTTGCTAGCTTCTTGCCAGTGATTTGGTTTAGCTCATTTGCATTTAGATTTTCAAGTATAATATGTGCCTTTTTTTTGTCAACTTGAAACTTGGTTACCTTGCTACTATCTAAACTACTTTGTATACTTTTCACTTTTTTGGAGATGCTTTTGTCTTCTTTCCAGACTTTTTTCATGGTAGCTATATCTTCTATCTTGGTGACTAGCTCTCCTGAAGAGATACTTTGGATTTCATACTCTGAGTGCTTAGATATTTTAAATGCTACAGCTCCTATCAATAAAAGTAACGTCACTCCTATCATTAGCTCATTTTTATATCTATGCCACATTATAAGGCTCCCTTGAGCTTAAGCTTGTCTTTGGCACTTGCTATGATAAGTTTTTTCGCTTTTGCATGCTTTTGTAGCTCTTTGATACTTTTGTTATCAGCTGTTATTGTTGCTTGATAACCTTTTGTATCTATTTTGAGTATGTCTATTTTAGAGTTCTTACTAGTTAGACGGCTTATATCTTTGAGACGATCACGAATCTTTCTCTGCAAAGAGTCTATCTCGTGATTACTTTGATATAAGTTGTTTAGAACCATACTAGACTTGTTTTTTAGTGATGGGTACTTGTTCTTTGCCTTGTTAACCTTGTCTTCTAGTGAAGATAGGGCACTTTGGTAGCGTAATCCTTCAGCTATATAGCCAGTAGAGAGTAGTGCTAGTAGTGTAGAGATAGCAATTGCCTGTTTTGTTCCCATAAAGGAGCTACGACTATGTGCAGGTGATACTCCTCTATCTGGTCTAAATTGATTGGTAAGTGTTGTGAACTCTTCTGTGTCCATTATGCTCTTTGGCAACATTACTACCGTATCATCTACTGTTACAATGGCACTCTTTTCATCTAATTCTACAGGTGATTTGAAATGATCTTTGGCTTGTTGGGAGAAATAGATTTGGTTTATTTGGTTTGCTGCTAAACCTTTGTCTTTTAGAAAACTCTCTATCTTTACTATATCATAAGCGATTAATATCCAAGAGTCATCCTCTTTGATCGCTGTATAGCTATAGTCTCCCTCGCCTGTTAGCTCATCTAGGATAGCTGGTGCTAGTTTTATAGCCTGATATAGATATTTGACAGGTAGAGGCTCTTTTTTTAAAATATAAAATTGTGGTGTAAGCATAAGGTCATAGCGTTTTGCCTTGGAGATATATGGCATATCCCAATGTACCAACATAAGATCTTCTTTAGTTGCCAAAAAACTCAAAATTCTCTACCCTTCTGTTAATATAGTTAAAACTAAAGCCGTAGCTTCCTTCTCTAAAACTGTATGCTGATTTACAGTGAGCAATAGGTAGTGCCTTTGGTGAAAACACTTTGGTGTACTCTTTTCTATCGCTATCTATCTCTCGTAAAAAGTCATCAAGTTCACCTTTTATAAAGTCTTCTTGGACAACTTGTAACTCAACATCATACATCAATGCTAAAAGCTCCTCTGTGATGAAGTCACCATCGAGATTTTTAGTATTGTGTCCAAAAGTAAAATACTTTTGCCATGCCATACGATAGATATTTTTATCATCTGTTTCATAGCGATAATCATCAAGTATCTGTTGAAACCTTTTAAAGGTGATTATACCTTTTTTTTTGTTTATCCTTCTTTGGACGCCAAATGTGGTACCATTCTTATGTTTTAGTTCTGCCATAATCTTTTCTAGAAGTCTTGTTGGTTCTCTTAGATTTGCTTGGTCTGCCAAAAGGTCAAATATACTAACTGCTAACGCATAGTGTTTTTGCATACCCTTTTTGCCCTCCACTCCTAGCCATGAGATATTGACTCTGTTGGCAAGTGGTTCACAGGCTATACTCATCCCAAACTCTCCAGTCTGAGCAGCAAATGCTAGAGGTGTAGAAAATAGTGTTAACATGGTGTTAGTAGAAGGTTTTTTGCCAAGAGTACGACGAAGAAGGGCAGATATATCACCAGTCAGTAGGTTTGCTTGTATGATAGAGGCTTTGACCTCTGCTTTAGATCTGGCAACATCTAGATACTTGAACATTATACCCATCAAGGCTATCATGGATGCAATCACTGACAGTGTAATCAAAAGTGTAATCGCAGGTCTCATTTTATCCATCTAAAAGCTCAATTCATGTAAAATATCTGACTATAATTACTATAATTATAGTTAAAATTTATTAAAAAAGGAATCATATTTTATGAGAAAAGCATTTAGTTTAATAGAACTTCTAATCGTTATTGCTATTTTAGGACTATTGGTAGGGTTTATTGGACCTGCACTTATCGATCAGTTTGGAAAGGCAAAGAGAGACTTGACATGTACGCAGATGGGTGGGATCAGCCAAACTCTAGATATGTTCAAGCTGGATAATGGTATGTACCCTACTACAAGTGAGGGCTTGGAAGCTCTTATCTCTAATCCAGATGCAGATAAATATCCCAACTATTCATCTACTCCATACTTTGCCAAAGGAAAAATGCCAAAAGATTCATGGAAGAGAACTTTTGAGTATATAGGTACTGGAAATGACTTTGATATCATTAGTCTAGGTGCTGATGCCAAAGAGGGTGGTGATGGAGAGTCTGCAGATATATATTATAGTAAATGCCAAAAATAACTACCTTCTCTTATACAAAGACCTGCTCTAGAGCAGGCTTCTCTCTCATAGAGCTTCTTATTGTTATCGCTATTATCTCTCTATTTGCATTTTTATCATTTAGCATGATTAAAAACTTAGAAATGGCTCCTGAACCATACACTATCAAAAATCTTAAAGATGCATTTATAGACAACAATTCAGATGATGCCGAGCTCATTTGTATAGACAAATGTACTCAATGTTTTGTATCCTCTATTGGTTCTGGAAAATCACAAGAGATAGCAAGTAACCTAAAAGAGATACAAGCATATATACTTGACAATGGAGACAACCCCCAAAGAATAGAATTTGGTAGATTGGATGATGACCCTATATGTTTGAGATTTCGATACTATGTCAACGGAAGCAGTACCCAGATTATATTAGAATCTGAAGAGAAGTTTTTTTATTTTCCTAGCTATTTTGGTGAAGTTGAGGTATTTGAGTCTATAGATGAAGCAGTAGATAGATGGGTAAGCGATATGAAGATACTAAGAAATAGAGGAGACTACTACTGATGAGAAAAGCTTTTACTCTCATGGAGATTATGGTTTCTGTAGTTCTGATATCCATAGTAGTACTAGGTATTGTCAAGATACAAAAAGAGAATATCTATATGGCAAAGTATATAGCAGGTAGAGTGCAAGCAGAGCTTAGCAATACGCTATTTCTAGGTAAATCTACCATGAAATACGATAAAGATGAAAAAGATGCCTATACGGTTCTATCTCATCTAAAAGTCAAAAAATTAGAGAGTCGAGAGCTCTTAAAAAAGATAAAAAGAAAAATTCACATATCAGATCCTATTCCCATAGGTGAGCTACCTATCCCTATAGAGCTAAAAGCAATAATGCTAAAGAGTGAATACTCAGGACGATTTTATAGGATAAAGTACTAACTGCTCGATGTAATGAAAAAACCGTGAGGCTGAAAATCTAATCAAATTATGATGATAGTAAGTATAAAAGAGGATTTATCTATAATGCTTAAATTTAGGTATTAGATAGTAAGTTATTTAGATGGTGGATATTTTTTGCCACTTAAAGATTTGTTGAGAGTACATAGAGATATAGACATTGAAATGAAGTATAACTAATCGTATGGATACTTAAGAGTAAAATTGAAAATTATTCCGTCCTTTATTTTTAGCCCTGTACATTGCAACATCTGCATACCATAAAAGAGCATCTGCATTGTCGCACTCCTGTGGGTAGATACTTATCCCTATACTGCATGATACATGCAAATTATTATTTTTGATAGTTATAGCATTAGATAAGACTTGAAGAACCTTTTTTGCCACTAGTGAGGCATTATCTTTATGACCAAGATTTTCTAATATTATAGTAAATTCATCACCACCTAAACGTGCCACAGTATCCTCTTTTCGTACAACGTTTTGAAAACGAGTAGCGACTTCCTGAAGGACTTCATCTCCTGCCACATGACCTAATGAATCGTTGATATCCTTAAAGTTGTCAAGATCAATAAACAAAAGTGCTAACTGACTCTTATTTCTCTGAGCTCGGTTAATTCCATCTTCTAGTCGGTCATTAAATAGAATACGGTTTGGTATCCCTGTCAAGGCATCATGGTGAGCCTGATAAGTCAAAAGGGCTTTTTGATTAAGTAACTCTTCCTCATCTTCTACACGCTGCGTGATATCACGAATATATCCTATTATCCCCATATTTATTCCATTTTCATCTTTTAGCAAAGAGAGGGATAAGGATATAGGTATAGTATCTTTAGATTTTTTAACAAAATAAAAATCTACTGCATGTGCACCTGTATCCATTAGTATGGAGATATGTTTTTTTAAGGCTTCTCTATCTTCTTGACGATACAGTATGGAGATGTGTTTCCCTATTATTTCGTTGGCATGATATTCAAATATGTGTTGGGCACCCAAGTTCCAACTTTCAATATTGCCATCAAGGTCAGTAGATATTACTGCATCATTGATCTGTCTGATCATCTGTGCTTGGTGAGAATATTTAAGTAGTAACTCTTTTTCCTCACTTATGTCCGTATGAGTGCCGATCATGCGGACTTTTTTACCATTTTTATTAAAAATAATTTGTGATTTGCCTAACACCCAAATCCAATTTCCATTTTTATGTTTTAAGCGGTGAGTATTTTTAAAATATCTTATATTATTTTTATCGTGCTTTTT
>DAOUPF010000183.1 GCA_030626265.1 Sulfurovum sp. | reverse complement strand
TATAATAGCGATAAAGCATTAAATACACTTTACAAAGAGTCGGATATCGCACTATACAAATCTAAAGAGAGAGGTAAAGATAAATTCACATTTTTTGAGGATAGTTTTTTAGATAGCTTGGTGAAAAAAAATGATATATATACTGCACTTAAAAATGCTATAATTGATTTTAATGAGTTTCACCTAGTTTATCAACCCAAATTTTATACAAAAGATACAAAAAAAATCACAGGAGTTGAAGTACTTGTACGATGGGAGAATCCAGAATTAGGATTTGTACCACCTGATAAATTTATACCTATTGCAGAGGATAGTGGATTGATTATTGATCTTGGCTACTGGATATTTGAAAAAGCATGCGAAGATTTTTTAATGTTATTAAATCAAGGTATTGACTTAAAGCAGATTAGTATCAATTTGTCACCAATCCAGCTAGAGAGTGAAGGTTTTTTAGAAAATATCAAAAATATTCTAAAAAAATTACAGTTAGATTCTGTATATATAGAGTTTGAAATCACAGAGAGAGTTCTTATGCAAAATAATGAGAATACCTTAAATATATTACAGAGTCTAAGAGATATGAATATCAGTGTAGCGATAGATGACTTTGGTACAGGATACTCATCATTAAGCTACTTTTCCAAACTACCAGTTACCCATATCAAAATAGATAAAGCCTTTGTCACAAATATAGATAAAAGTAGTTCAATATATATTATAAATAAAGCCATCATATCTCTAGCTAAAGGGTTTAATCTGGAAACAACAGCTGAGGGTATAGAGACAAAAAAAGAGTTTGAGATATTAAAAGATTTGGGTGCAGACAAAATGCAAGGATACTACTTTGCAAAGCCAATGAGTATAGATACTTTAACAAACTATGTGAATAACCTTGAAGATACTTAAAAGGTATATTCACATTTGATAGAAAGCAAGACTTACTTTTGTGGATACTCCGGATGACAAAAATTATGTCCTAGTGCAGGAGATAGTGAACAGCAACCATCAGATATACCTATGTTTTTTAGTCCTTTGTCAAATGCCCAGTAGTGCCTGTAGCTACCGTCTCTGAGTATATTAAATGCTGCTACAATATCAGTTGCATTTGACGCCTCAGCTTGTAGTATAAACTCATCCAAATCATCTATATCTACTACTTCGACCATACAGCCTACTTCTAGAGCATCTTGTTGGGAGGCTATACCTTTGTCATAAAGCATATCATAAAGCTCTTGTATGGCTACTATGTCATATACTCCTGTTGGCATATCCTCAAATGATACATTTTGATCTGCAACTGGAGTGGGTACATCTGTCAAGTTATCAGTATCAATATTATACTTCTGTATCACACTCTGTACTATTTCAACATGTTGTCTCTCAGATTTTGGAATATTTGCAAGTTGTTTTATAGTGATACCATCATCATAGTGATAGTCATAAAGTACTGTATAGATATCATATGCAAGTCTCTCTTCATTGCCCATATATGCAAGACTATCTATTATCTCTTGGGTTAGGTTTGACTCTGGGTATTGCGTTATATCAAATCCAGCTCCTCCTTTATTGGCTCCTTTACCTTCTCCTGCACATCCTACCAATGCCAAGACTGTAGCTGTAACCAATATGTTTTTTTGTAAATAGTTCTTTATCATTTCATACTCCATATAAATGTTTTGAGTTATTCTAACAAGCCAATATCAACCAAGTATTAATTACAAAAAAATATCTAGTGACAACACCAATCCTTAATGCACTTTAAGTTAAAATAAAGTCTATTACTATTTTAACCCGAGATATGTATTACAGAGTACAAGTTTTATAATTCTATTACATAATTTGGGTGTATAAAAAAGGAAACTAAAGCTATGGTAGTCTCGATAGAACTGAAATCTCCATCTGTGATAAAATATGACATCACTATAGATGCATTGGCTGATATGTGTTTTGATAGAAAAGTGGCTATCGTGACTAACCCTACAGTCTCTAGTCTGCATCTGGATACTCTACTAGCTAAAATCACTGCAACTCAATGTGAAGTAGTCACCATACCTGATGGAGAGGAGTTCAAGACTCTAGCTACGGTAGAGGCTATACTCTCAGAGCTATTTGAGGCTAAATTTGATCGCAAATCACTACTGATAGCTTTTGGTGGTGGTGTGATAGGGGATATGACAGGCTTTACCGCGAGTCTGTACCAAAGAGGTATAGATTTTATACAGATACCTACTACACTACTGAGTCAAGTAGATGCTAGTGTCGGGGGAAAGACAGGAGTAAATAACAAGTATGGCAAGAATCTCATAGGGGCATTCTATCAGCCAAAGGCTGTGCATATAGACCCATACTTTCTCACTACCTTGCCACCTCGTGAGTTTGCAGCAGGTGTAGCAGAAGTAGTCAAAATGGCTGTGATGTTTGATAATGACTTTTTAGAGTATATGGAGAGAAATGAACTGTATGATGAAGCTGTGACAAAAGAGATGATTCGTCGTTCAGTGACACTCAAAGCAGATATAGTCAACCAAGATGAAAAAGAGGCAGGCATCAGAGCGGTGCTAAACTATGGGCATACTTTTGGTCATGTCATAGAAAATGAGACAAGCTACTCCAAGTATCTGCATGGGGAAGCAGTGGCTATAGGTATGGTGATGGCAAATGCCTTGGCTGTAAAGCTTGGACTGATGAGTGTAGATGATGCTGGGCGTGTACTAAATATATTACAAAACAATGGCTTGCCTACAAATTATGAGATTAAAAATGTAGATGAGTTTTACGATCACTTCTTTTTGGATAAAAAGAGCAATAGTGGCAAAATCAAATTTATATTGCCAAATGGTGCATTGGGAACAAATATAATACTAGATGATATAGATGAGAAAATAGTCAAAGAGGTTCTAGGTCAGTTTGGAGTGGGGGAATGATGAGATATTTGAGAGTTTTTGTACTACTGTTTGTTTTGTCTCTCTCGTCTATTTTAGCAGATGAGAATAACAAGACAGAAAACTTGGAGAAAAATATATCCATCAATCTATCTCCTGCATATATAGCACTTAGTGAGCAACTCAAAGAGATAGAGATAGAAGAGTCCAAAGGTAATGTCTGGACGAAAATCTATAGTAATTACCTTACTTATCAAGACTTAAAAGCCAAAGAGGAGAATTTCTTTCAAAATAGCTATAAATTTAGGCTGTTACCAAAACCAACAAAAAAAGAGATTGAGGAAGATAAATCAAATCAAATAGAATTACAGACTATATTAGGGAAGTTAGCTCTTCTAAAAGAGTTTCAAGATGACCCATTCAAGCGTCTCATGGAACCACCAACCATAGATGATGTTCCTGAAGTTGGAAATCCTATAGGTATCTTGGGGGCAATATCTTATAAGAAAAAGCTAACTGAACAGCAGAATAAGTATGAAGCTACATATACTTCTTTGCAAAATGAGGTGAATAGCCTGCATGATAAACACTCTATCTTGATTGAGATACTTGAGATAGAGCCAAGCTCTGTGGAGACTGCCATAAAGATTGAAGATGTTAAAAAAGAGATAGATACATTCAAGCCTGTTTTAGAGATATTTCTCACTACCAAAGAGGTATACAGCAAAAAGATAGAAGAGTCAAAGCTAAAAATAGATGTAGATATTAGCCAAGAGTATGAGAAGATGTTCAAAATCATTGGGATTATAGTAGCTTTCTTCTTGATATTTTTACTTGCCAAATACCTAGTACGACGCTATATGTCCAACAAAGACAGTTACTATACTATCAACAAAGCCGCAAACTTTATATTTCTGACTATTTTAGGTCTTGTATTGCTGTTTGCATATATAGAAAATGTTAGCTATATGGTCACAGTGATTGGTTTTGCATCAGCTGGTATTGCTATTGCTATGAAAGACTGGTTTATGTC
>DAOUPF010000352.1 GCA_030626265.1 Sulfurovum sp. | reverse complement strand
CGCCTCTGAGTGAGTCTGCCTTTACAGGGGCAGGTATCGGGGCGGCTATGAATGGTATGAAACCTATTGTGGAGATTATGACTGTCAACTTCAGCCTGCTAGCTCTCGATCAGATTATGAATAACGCTGCTACGCTTTTACATATGTCAGGAGGTCAGTTCAATGTCCCCTTGGTTATTCGTATGGCGACAGGTGGAGGCAAACAGCTTGCCGCCCAGCATTCGCACTCACTAGAGGGGTGGTACGCTCATATCCCTGGACTCAAGGTCTTGACTCCTGCGACGGTACAAGATGCCTATGATATGTTAGGACTTGCTCTATCAGACCCTAATCCCGTATTGGTCTTTGAGAACTCACTGCTTTACAATACCAAAGGTGAACTCGACACCACTGCCTCCCCACTACCCATCGGCAAAGCTTTTGTGCATCGACTAGGTACAGATATCACTATCCTCACTTATGGACTCAATCTCTCTAAAGCACTCGAAGCAGCGGAGAGTTTAGCCAAAGAGGGGATTGACGCGGATGTGATAGATCTGCGTTCGCTTCGTCCGCTTGATGATGAGACGATAATGGCATCGGTGGCAAAGACCCATCGCGTCCTCATTGTTGATGATGGGTGGCAGTCGGGAAGTATCTCTGCTGAGATTATGGCACGAATTAACGAACAGGCTTTTTATGAACTTGATGTACCTATGGCACGTGTCTGTACCGTAGAAGTCCCGCTCCCTTACGCCAAACATCTCGAAGATGCCGCGATACCCCAAGTAGACAAAATTATCGCAATGAGTCAAAAAGTGATGGGCAAACAGATGGTGGATGCACTATGAGCCAGTTTTTAATGCCAAGCTTGGGTGCGGATATGGAATCAGCCATCTTGATGGAGTGGCTGGTCAAAGAGGGAGATAGTGTCACCAAAGGTCAAGTCATCGCTGAGGTCGAGACGAGTAAAGGGGTGATAGAGATAGAGGTCTTTGAGGATGGTGTAGTTGAAAAACTCCTCGTCGAAGAGGAGACAGAGTGTGCAGTTGGTATGCCTCTTGCTCTTATTTGTTCAAATAAAGAAGAGACTAAAGAACCCGAAGTTATTGAAGAGAAAAGTCTGCAAGATGAAGCTGAAAAGGAATTGATTAGACAAGAAGAGTCCATCAATCAAGAAGAACCTGTAGTACAAAATGAACCTCTCATGCAAGAGCGTATCAAAATCTCTCCTGCTGCTCGTCGTAGGGCGGATGAGTTGGGTATAGAGTTGACGATGATTACTCCTAGAGATGGTGTGATACAACTCAGCCAAGTAGAAGCAGTGAGAACCAAAGTACTACCTAAACCAAAAGAACAACCTAAAGTTGACACTATCAAAAGCCCATCTAAGCTAGAGAGCAAAGATGGTATGCGTCAAGCCATAGCAGCAGCGATGAGTCGCTCCAATGCAGAGATACCACACTATTATCTCTCCACCCCTATCAATATGACACCTGCTCTCACTTACCTAGATACCATCAATCAAGAGAGAAGCATCCAAGAGCGAATCCTACCTGTAGCCCTGCTACTGCGTGCAGTAGTACTTGCCCTCACAGAAGTACCCCAACTCAATGGTTTTTGGAGAGAGGATGAACATCAAGTGAGTCCAGAAATTCACTTAGGTATGGCAATAGCCCTCCGCAAAGGAGGCTTGATGACCCCAGCTCTCCTCAATGCACAAGAACTCAATCTCTCTGAGATGATGAGTGCTATGAGCGATCTCATCATACGCACACGCAAAGGTAAACTGCGTGCAAGTGAGATGACTCAACAGACGATTACCATCACCAACCTAGGTGATTTGGGTGTAGAGCGTGTCTATGGTCTCATATATCCTCCACAACTAGCAGTGGTAGGACTAGGAGTGATAGAGGAGAGACCATGGGTAGAGGGTGATGCTCTTTGTATACGAAAAGTGATGACTGCCACCCTAGCAGGTGACCACCGTGCAACAGATGGACGAACAGGAGCAAAGTTTTTAGATAAACTCAATCAATACTTACAAAAGCCAAAGGAGTTGTTATGACACACGATGAGATAGTCCGTATTATTATACAACAGATTTTAGAGACTGCCCCCGATATAGAAGAGGATGAGATAGAAGTAGATGAAAATATCCAGCGTTCTTTGGAGATAGATTCGTTTGATTTTTTAAATATTTTGACAGCGTTG
>DAOUPF010000167.1 GCA_030626265.1 Sulfurovum sp. | reverse complement strand
CCATGATTCCTCTGCAAGAGAGAGCTAGAGAGGCAGAAGAAGCACTTTATGATGTAGCCTTGTCTGTACCTAACTTTCCAGATGATAGTGTGCCAGAGGGTGCGGATGAGGATGATAATATAGAGCTTAGTCTCGTACTGAACCCTAGAGAGTTTGATTTTGAACCAAAAGAACATTGGGCATTGGCAGAGGTAAATGGTTGGATAGATTTTGAGAGAGGTGTGAAGCTAGCCAAGAGTAGGTTCTCTGTACTTCGTGGTGAGGCTGCTAGGCTAGAGAGAGCGTTGATAAATTTCTTTCTCGATACTAATGCAAGCAAAGGATTTGAAGAGCTTTGTGTACCATTTATCAGTAATGCTACTATGCTTCAGGGCACTGGACAGCTACCAAAGTTTGGAGATGACCTATTTAAGATAGAAGATGAAAATCTATATCTCATACCTACAGCAGAAGTTCCTCTGACAAATATGTATCATGATGAGATACTCTCAGAAAAAGAGCTTCCTGTTCTTATGTCAGCATATACCCCGTGCTTTAGAAAAGAGGCAGGCTCTGCTGGACGTGATACTAGAGGGATGATTCGTCAGCATCAGTTTAACAAGGTAGAGATGGTAGCTATCGCTCATCCAGAAAGAAGTGATGAGGTATTTGATCTGATGGTTCAAAATGCTTCTGATATATTGACAGCTCTTGAACTTCCCCATAGAATAGTGGAGCTTTGTGGTGGAGATCTAGGCTTCTCCGCTGCAAAGACTATAGACTTAGAGGTATGGCTACCGGGACAAAATAAATATCGTGAGATAAGCTCTATATCCAATACTAGAGATTTTCAAGCTAGACGAGCTAAGATACGATTTAAAGATGGCAAGAAGAATAGACTTGTACATACTCTAAATGGCTCTGCATTGGCTGTTGGGCGTACTATTGTGGCTATCATGGAGAATTATCAGAATGAAGATGGGAGTATTGAGATTCCTGAGGTTTTGAAGAAATATATGTAATGTAGGTCGGGTTGCCCTCTCCTCCGACAATCAATTTAAATAACAAATATAATCATATCTCTTTATGCAAGTTTATGTCGGGGAGAGGACACTCTGACCTACGCTTATACCGTCTTATTACTATCCGTATCCCTAAGCTTTAACATGCCTCTCATACTCAAATAACTGTTTAATGCACCTATGTATGCTCTAGCACTAGCCAACATAGTATCAAGGCTTAATCCGTGTCCTATGATGGCTGGTTCATTCTTATCAAAAGTTACTTTGACTGTGACATTGGCTAGGGCATCCTTTCCTTTTGATACTGATGTGACTTTGTAGTCTAGCAATCTACCTTGGTATCCCGTAATTCTATCAATAGTTTTAAATACAGCATCTATAGTTCCATCACCAATGCTTGCATCTGTAGTTACTATGTCTTTATGTTTGATAGTCATAGCAGCACTTGGGACTCCACCAGTTGAATCCATCAACTGCATAGCTACTAGTTCATACTCTTTCTCTACTCCAGTCATCTCACTAGTTACTAGAGCTCTTAAGTCATCATCATATATATCTTTTTTCTTGTCGGCTAGCTCTTTAAATCTAGTGAAAGTTGAGTTAAGTTCATCTTTTTCTAAAACAAATCCTAATTTATCTAGCTTGCTCTTAAATGCTGCACGGCCAGAGTGTTTGCCTAGAACAATAGTATCTTCCAAATCAAGCCCTATATCTTCTGGTTTGATTATCTCATAAGTCTCTTTGTTCTTCAATACTCCATCTTGGTGTATACCACTCTCATGAGCGAAAGCATTTTTGCCAACAATTGCTTTATTTGGCTGTGGCTCTATGCCTGTAATATTGGCTATGAGACGACTGGCTGGGTATATCTCTTTGGTATTTATATTAGTCTCAAAGTTGGCAAATACATCAGAGCGAACTTTTAACGTCATGACTACCTCTTCCAAGGCAGCATTTCCAGCTCTCTCTCCTAGTCCGTTGATAGTACACTCTACCTGTCTAGCACCATTTATAATGCTCTCCAGTGAGTTAGCAACTGCCAAGCCTAAGTCATTGTGGTTGTGTACAGATATGATAGCTCTGTCACCTATATACTCATGCATAGTTTTTATCATAATTCCTATCTCTGTTGGTAGGCGGATACCCACTGTATCAGGTAGATTTATGGTACTAGCACCTGCTTGGATGACAGCGTCAGATATCTCTTTCATGAAGCCTATATCACTTCTTCCTGCATCTTCACATGAGAACTCTACATCATCCACAAATGTTTTTGCATACTGTACTGAAGCTACTGCTCTTTTGATGACCTCCTCAGGGGTCATTTTGAGCTTATGCTGCATATGTATAGGGCTCGTGGCGATAAAGGTGTGTATACGCTGTTTGTTTGCCTTTGCTATAGCATCTCCTGCAGCTTTGATATCACTATCTATAGCACGGGCTAGAGAACATACTGTGGACTTAGTAATTTTCTGAGATATTTTCTCTATAGCATCGAAATCTCCAGGACTAGCAGCTGCAAACCCAGCCTCTATAATGTCAACTCCTAATCTCTCTAGTTGTGATGCTATTTGAATCTTTTCACCAGTATTCATAGATGCCCCTGGGCTCTGCTCACCATCTCTAAGAGTTGTATCAAATATTATAATTTTTTCTTTGTTCATTTTCTTGCCTTATGTATAAAAAGTCTATGTAGACTTATAGTTGAGTAATTTTATCTAAAATTAGAAAGTATTTAGTTGAGGGTTAATCGTTGGACGATTAGAGGGATAGAGATAGCAGGAGAGTAGAAGCTACTTTGTAAAACTGATTTTGTTTACTGTTGATAGTATAGTTCATAATTCTCTCCTGTTAATTTATTTTAACATTGTACTTTAACTCTGCTGTGCTTCTTCTTGTGCCACTTTTGCTGTATGGGCTAGTCTGGACTCCATGCCATTTGCATCTTCGTACTCTTTTATAATCGCACGGACTTTAGTACCTTCTATGACTTCAATCTCTAGTAGTACTTTTGTCATGTTCTCTATAGCTTCACGATACTCCTCAAGAGTCTTTTTAACGCCTAAATAGTGTTGATCAAGCATGGACTTGATAGCTTCATCAATCTTCTCAGCAGTCTTTTCACTATAATCTGTAGAGGTCATGCCTCCACCTAGGAAGCTACTCTGGCTTCTTTTTAGTACCATTAGTCCTGCTACATCACTCATACCATAGACTGAAATCATATCTTTGATGATATTTGTTGCACGATCTAGATCATTACCTGCCCCTGTACTTATCTCGCCTAAAAATACCTCTTCGGCAGCTCTACCACCTAAGAGTACATCAATTTCAGCTAGGAGTTCAAACTTCTGTTTGAGGAATCTGTTCTCTTCATCTGGCAGGTGCAGAGTATATCCAAGTGCACCCATCCCTCTAGGTATGATAGATACTTTTGATACTCTAGTAGCCCCTTTAGTAAGCTCTGCCATGAGGGCATGCCCGCTCTCATGATAGGCTACTATCTTCTTCTCTGTCTCATTTATCTTTCTATTTTTCTTCTCCAGACCTACAAAAGCCCTCTCTATAGCTTCCATAAAGTCACTCTGATTTATCTCTTTTTTGTTAACACGACCAGCGAGCAAGGCAGCTTCATTTATGATATTTGCTAGATCTGCACCTGCAAGTCCTGCTGTGGCTTTGGCCACTAAAGTAAGATTTACATCAGAAGCTATCTTTACGCCCTTTACATGAACATTCAAGATTGCTATACGACCCTCTTGGTCAGGCTTGTCTACAAGTACTTGTCTATCAAATCTTCCAGCTCTTAGAAGAGCAGCATCTAGAACTTCAGGTCTGTTAGTAGCTGCTAGGACTATAACAGGAGTATCAGTACCAAAACCATCCATCTCAGCAAGAAGTTGATTCAGAGTCTGCTCACGCTCATCATTTCCACCCATCATACCACCAGCAGCACGACTCTTACCAATAGCATCAATCTCATCAATGAAAAGTATAGCCGGGGCATTGGCTTTGGCATCTTCAAACATACTGCGAAGACGAGCCTCACTCTCTCCATAAAACTTACCCATCACCTCCGGACCTGTTATATGAACAAAATAGGCATTGGTCTCATTGGCTACTGCCCGAGCAATCAAAGTTTTCCCACATCCCGGGGGGCCATGTAGCAATACCCCTTTGGGAGCCTCAATACCTAACCTCTCAAAAACCTGAGGATATTTTAAGGGTAGTTCAATCATCTCCCTAACCTTTTGAATTTCCTTATTCAATCCTCCAATATCTTCATAGGATATCTTAGCCCTTTTCTCT
>DAOUPF010000452.1 GCA_030626265.1 Sulfurovum sp. | reverse complement strand
TTTTATTGCCATGTATAGCTGCTGCTGATATGCCATCCTCTTCGAGCTGTTTGGTTAGTCTATTTGCCCCATGTTTTGTACGGGTAAATACCAGTACCTGTCTCCAGTTATTTTCTCTGATTAGTTTTGAGAGCATCTCTTTCTTGCGTGATTTGTCTACTAGATGCACTACTTGGGATATCTGCTCTGCTGTGGTGTTTTCTCTAGCTACCTCTACGATAGCAGGATTGTGTAGCATACCTGAGGCTAGTTTTTTGATCTCTGGAGAAAATGTAGCAGAAAACAGTAGAGTCTGTCTATCTCTAGGCATCATTTTGATGATTCGTTTGATATCATGTATGAAACCCATATCTAGCATACGATCAGCCTCATCAAGTACTAGACACTCTACAGCAGAAAAATCTATAGCTTTCTGTCCAGCTAAGTCCAGGAGTCGTCCAGGAGTAGCGATAACTATATCCACACCTTTGCGAATAGTAGCTATCTGAGGATATATTCCTACTCCACCAAATATAACTGTAGATTTGAAGTGCATATGTTTGCCATAGGTCTTGACACTATCATGCACTTGTGCAGCTAGCTCTCTAGTGGGAGTTAATATCAGTGTTCGTATCTGAGTTTTCTTCATATGTGGTTTAGTCTGTGAGAGTCTCTGAAGTAGGGGCAGTGTAAAACCTGCTGTTTGTCCTGTACCTGTCTGAGCAGCCGCTAGGATATCTCTCTTGTCTATGATGAGTGGAATTGCTTGTTCTTGTATAGGTGTAGGTGTAGTATACCCCTGCTCTTCTACAGCTTTTTGTAAGGTTTGTGATAAACCTAGTTTTGAAAATGACATTTTATACCTTGTTGAAATTTATAAGAAATTATTACGCAGATTTGATTAGTACGCTTAAATTATTTGGGATTATAGCATAATTATATTAGGGCATCTAAAATCAAGAAATTTTCAGTACAATACCACTATGAAAAAACTTATAATAATACCAACAATAATAATATATATAATCATACTATCTACGGGCTGTACACAGATAATAACAGCTCCCATCTCACTAGCTGGTGCAGTAGTAGGCACAACCCTTGATGTAGCAGGCTCTGCTGGTGGTGCAGTGGTCAATACTGTCACTGGTGGCAGTAGTAGTGAGGATGACTAACTGTGATTAGATTTGCACCTTCTCCTACTGGTGATATACACATAGGCGATATGCGTGTAGCACTCATCAACTATATAATATCACGCCAGAGAAATGAGCAGTTTGTAGTACGAATAGAAGATACTGATAAAGAGCGAAATATAGAGGGTAAAGATAGAGAGCTACTTGATATCCTCAAGAAGTTTGCCATAGAACAAGATCA
>DAOUPF010000144.1 GCA_030626265.1 Sulfurovum sp. | reverse complement strand
ATGATCACAAAAACAAGTGGGCACATATAGATATAGCTGGACCTGCATTTGTAGAGAGAGTATGGGGAGAGAATCCTCATGGAGCTAGTGGAGCAGGAGTAAGAACAATGACTAGACTCATAGAGAAGCTAGCTCGTGGAGAGAGTCACTAAATATAACTCTCATCTTTTTATGCTATACTGATGTATAAAAATGGTGTATAGGAGATATAATGCATAGAACACAAATATACTTCGATGAACCTCTCTTTGATGAGCTCAAGAGACAAGCAAGTCTCTTGGGTGTCTCTATATCAGCATACATTAGAGATACCCTCAAAAAAGACATTGAAGAGAAAAATAGAAAAAAACCATCTATAGATTTTGATAGTGTTGCTGGTATATGGGCTGATAGAGATATCAGTGTTGAGTCTATCAGAAAAAGTGCGTGGAAGTGATACTAATAGATACCAATATCATGATTGAGATACTAAAAGGTAATCAAAGTATTATTGATAGAATCAAAGCACTCAAAAATAATCTTGCTATATCTTCTATCACTAGCATGGAGCTATACTATGGTGCACTCAACAAATCTGAGCTTAATAAACTTGAGAGATTTATCTCATCTTTTACCCATGTACATTTGAGCAACGATATCTCAAAACTTTCCATTCAGCTTATAAAGAAATATGCAAAAAGTCATAATCTAGATATCCCAGATAGTCTAATAGCCTCTACGGCACTGACTCACAACTATAAACTATTTACACTCAATATAAAAGATTTTAGATATATCCCAAATCTAGAACTAATATAAGGAATACCATATGTCACTAGCTACCCTAGGCTTATCCCCAGAAATTCTAAGAGCCCTCAAAGACAAGGGATATAGTGAGTCTACTCCTATACAAAAAGAGCTTATACCTGCTATATTTTCCAGACGAGATATACTAGCAGGTGCTCAGACTGGTACAGGTAAGACCGCAGGCTTTGCTCTGCCTATACTCCAAGAACTCAACAGAAATCATATAGAGAACAATCACTACCCAAAAGCTGTAATCCTAGTACCTACTAGAGAGCTAGCCAGACAAGTATTTATGAGCTTTAAGGACTATGGCAAGTACCTACCTCTCAGAAGTACAGTACTATATGGTGGAGCCAATATGTCAGCCCAAGCCAACAGACTAGCCTCTGGTATGGATATCATAGTGGCAACTAGCGGTAGGTTATTAGAGCATATCAAACAGAAGAATATCTCTCTAGAGAGCGTGGAGTATCTAGTACTAGATGAGGCAGATACTATCCTTGATATGGGATTCTTACATGAGGTGAGTCAGATACTCTCTCATCTACCCACAAGACGACAGAACATACTCATATCTGCCACACTCTCTGGAGTACTCAAAAGACTATCAGAGGAGATACTCTCCCGTCCTAAACTCATAGAGGTAGACAGTATGGGTACATCTGCTCATCTAGTGACACAGATAGTCTATCCAGTCATGAGTGAGAAGAAAACAGAGCTACTATCCTATCTCATAGGCTCCAAAAACTACAGCCAAGTTCTAGTATTTGTACGCAAAAAAGAGGAAGCAGATGCAGTAGCTAGTGAACTAAATGCCAGTGGATTAAAGACAGTCACTACACATGGAGATAAAACCTCAGGAAAAAGAACCCGTGCATTACAAGCGTTTAAAGATGGAACTGCAAGAGTATTGGTAGCTACAGATATAGCTGCCAGAGGTCTAGATATCCCTACTCTAGGCGTAGTGATTAACTATGATATCCCTCATGTCACTGGTGACTATATCCACCGTATAGGCAGAACTGGAAGAGCTGGCAAAGAGGGGCTAGCTATCACTCTCATCTCTCCTAGCGAAGAGGTGGCACTACAATCTGTAGAAAGACTACTAGGCAAAGCCATCCCAAAAGAGAGATTAGAGGATTATGCCCCTGTGCAAACTTTAACACAAAAAAAAGGTGGACGAGCCAACAAAGAGAAGAAAAAAACTGATGGTGCTTTTGGACGAAAAAAGAAGAACGTACCAAAAGCTAGTAAAAAGCGGAAAACTACAAAAAGAGATGGATGGAAGAGGTAGGTATCAAATTTGTAATTTAATACCTGACACTAACTCAAAGCACTATATTACTGCTTCAACCCCTATAGTCCAAACTTCTTATTTAGTCTCAACATAGTAGCTATAGTTTTATACTGCACTATAGCAAGAGGAACCAATAAGAGAATATGTGCTATAGAAAAGCTCTCTATCACATCATTGTATATCAGTCCCCAATGTATAAAGAACATACCAAAAACAGAATATGCAACACCAGGGCAAATAAGAGCAAAACTAGTAGGGTCTTTCTCTTTGCCATGAATATAATCTTCAAAGTATCCAAGTTTTTTCATAACTAGATATCCAAATCCACCGATCAATGTCTGAACAGCGAAAAAAGATCCTGTCAGTGTAAAGGCAAATGCTTTTACATCAGCTTCTCCCTCACTAAAGTGATGTGCCAAACCAAAGCTCTCTCTAAAGAAAGTAATACCTATCAATGTAAGGATAGGAATCAATATCCAAAGTGTTGGAGAAGCTTGCTTGGTGATACCATGTTTTACTACTGAGTGAAACCCTAGTACAAATTTGAGAATCAACAAACCTATTGCTGCACCCATAAACATAAAAGAGGCAAAGAGAGCAAATGCATTGACTGCTTTTATATGGCTCATAGCTCCAGGAGCTGCAAATCCTACTCCTATCATAACAAATGCAAAGACTGAGAGAAGCTGAGAGAAGTTATTGTTCTCCTCCCAAGCAGTATTGCCATGAATAAAAAATGGTATAAAGTACTCTGCAAAAATTTTAAATGCATAATACCCAACTACCATAAAACCAATAATAGCCAGAGGAAACATATACTCTATCACACTCCAAAGCCCAGGTACTAACATAGCTCCTAGAACAAACATGACATTTATAGTCATTGCATATGTAAGTGGCAGTGCCATAAATGTAATCTCTTTTAGTGTTCCTTTTGCTTCTGCATATGCTGGTGATTTTTTAAATTTCATCCACTCTTTGGTATTTTTAATAGTAAGAGCTATGTGTTTATAAGCAAAATACAAAATAGCCAAAGTGATAAGTACCATGGCTACTTTTCCAAATATTGATGTCTCTTGAAAAAATGGAACGAGAGTATCGTATGTAGCCATAGGAATGCCTTTGTGTGGCGTCATGAACATAAAATACATATAAAATGCAACAGTCATTCCACCAGGCCCTAGTGCTGATAGAAAGAATAATGGTGAATAGTTTTTCATTGAAGAAAACTCCCTAAATTAAATTTAAGGCGAATATTACTTTATTTGAACTTATATATTTATTAATTGAATTGAATAAAAGTATATATGTTGATAAGTAAAGATAATTTATAACTAACAAATCACACTAAAGGCGAAATAAGCCCTCTAACTCCATCTATAAACATCTGCACAGCCATCATCAAAAGTAACATACCCATAAGCCTCTCTAGTGCAGTTAGACCTTTATTCTTCAGGACTTTATATAGATTTGGAGAGAACAACATCACTAGAGATGTAGCAACCCAAGCTATCAAAAGAGATACTACTAGACTGCCCATATGTTCTGTATTTGTCTTGGCAAGTACTAGCAAGGTAGCTAGAGCTGCGGGTCCAGCTATCATAGGCATAGCTATAGGAACTATGAGAGGTTCATCATCACTTTTTACTGCAAAGAGACTATGACCATGAGGATCTGGGAAAATCATCTTCAGGGATATAACAAAAAATATAATTCCTCCAGCTATAGTAATAGCCTCAGTCTCTAGATGAAAAACACTCAAAAACTGTTCACCAAAGAATAGAAATACTACCAAGATAAAAAGACCTATAATCATCTCTCTAATTATAATTTTTTTATGTTTATCCTTATCTACACTTTTCAATATACTCAAAAGCAGAGGAACATTACCAAAAGGATCTAGGATAAAAAATATCAAAATTGCTGTTGAAATGATAGAGAAGCTGTTTTCCATATTATCTCACCATTTCCCATAAAGATTCTGATAGAGTAGGATGAGCAAACACCATATCTGCTAGCTCATCTCTAGTGAGCTTAGTGTTGACTGCTATGAGTATCTGGTGGATGAGCTCTGTTGTATCATTTCCTATCATAGCTCCTCCGAGGATGACTCCACTCTCTTTCTCACATAGGAGTTTGATAAACCCTCCATCATCACCTTTGATTTTGGCTTTTGCACTGCTTTTATAGAACTGCTTTATGACTTGATACTCTATTCCTTCTGATTTTAGTATCTTTTCATTTTTACCTACGCTTGCCACTTGTGGCTGGGAGAAGGTAACAAAAGGGATGACTTTAGATGGCTCTAAGGCAGAGCTATTGACTATATTTTGGGCTACTACTTCTGCTTCATTGTAGGCAGTATGGGCTAGTGCTGGAGTAGAGATGACATCTCCTATAGCATATATATGAGGGACACTAGTTTGTAGAGTTTTACTTACTGTTATAAATCCTCTCTCACTCTGCACCCCTGCACTCTCCAAACATAGCTCTGAAGAGTTGGGCATACGACCGATAGAGACTAATACTAGCTCATAGCTAGCCTCTACTTCACCTCTCTTGGTCATCATCTTGATATCTATAGAGTCATCGTTTTTGACATATGAGGTCACTGAGGTATCTAGAGATATACTGATTCCTTTTTT
>DAOUPF010000386.1 GCA_030626265.1 Sulfurovum sp. | reverse complement strand
TTTTCTGGTATAGGTATCGCTATATTTGCATCTGATTTGATAGTCAAGAGCGTCATATGGCTTAATGGCACATGGCAAGAGGCATGGATAGCACTTGGAGCTTTTGGGCTGTTAACTGTATGGTATTGTATACATATATTATCTTTTGATAAAACGGTCAAACAAGAGGCACTCAAACACAAGTTTGATATATCTATATTTTCATTTTTTGTCATAGTTCTTACTGTCGCATACTTTACAGAGGGTGTAGGATTTGTAGTACAAGCCACATTTTTGCCTGATATCATCAACTCCATAGAAGGTCTAGAAGGTTATGGAGGGTACACTTGGATGCTAGTAGGTATCGCGGCTATACCATCTACCATTATACTCATGAGATTGGCTCATATATATGGCAGTATCAATGTCATTATCATCTCTATGTTACTCCAAGTTGTAGGTATACTACTACCTACACTTACTACCAATATCTATCTAAATCTCCTTAGCGGTGCTCTATATGGAGGTACATTTGCAGGACTTGTGGCTCTTTTCATGCATTTAGGTGGCAAGATAGCCAAGCATAACCCAGTAGTCCTCATGGGGGCTTTCACTACAGCCTATGGTATAGGGCAGGTGAGTGCACCACTATACAGTGTAGCCTTGGTAGAGATGACAGGCTCATATGACTGGGCACTATATGTGACTGCAGCGATTGTAACTTCAGGGGCATTGTTGTTGTTTTTTACTAAGAAGCATTATATCAACCGATAGATAACTTGTGATTTATACAGAATTAAGAAAATATTGAATACAATACTTAAAGATATGTAGGTACATAACTTATATGTACCTATATATAAATTTGATATATGGGTGAAGCTTATGTATAAAATCCTTAATAATGATACAATTCGAAACTTTGTAGATGAGACCAAAGAGATAAGAAATTTACTCCTAACTCCCAATGAATCTATAGAGAAGCTAGAGATAGCTGAGATAGGTGATGGAAATCTAAATTTTGTCTATATAGTACAAGCAGCAGATAAAAGTGTCATCTTGAAACAGGCAGTTCCTTATTTGCGATGTGTTGGCGAAGAGTATCCACTCAGTAGGATTCGGATGACATTTGAGATAGAAGCTCTAAAAATGGAGAAAGAGATTTGTCCAGACTTCGTGCCAGATATCTATTATAGCTCTCATGATATGTCAGTAGTAGTCATGCAAAACCTCAATGAACACAAGATACTAAGAGGAGAGATGATAGGTGGCATTCAGTTTCCACTACTTAGTGAACATATATCTACATTTTTAGCAGATACTTTATTTTATACCTCTGATCTCTATCTAGATAGTGCTACAAAGAAAGAGAGAGTAGGCAAATCTATAAATATAGAGCTTTGCAAGATAACAGAGGACTTTATATTTACTCACCCATATGAAGATAATGACACAAATGAGTACAATCCAAACCTAGATATGTCGCATGTCAAGAGATTTAGAGAAGATAGAGAAGTCAAAGTAGCTGTACTTGGTATGAGATACAAATTTATGACCCAAGCAGAAGCCTTGCTCCATGGTGATTTGCACTCTGGAAGTATTATGCTAAATCAAAAAGAGACTTTTGTCATAGACCCAGAGTTTGCATTTTATGGTCCTATTGCCTTTGATGTGGGTATTTACTTGGCAAACCTTATCATGTCATATTTTTCACTAGATGGAGAGGATAGTAAGTATGGTCAGTATGTAGCTACTATGATTGAAGATACTTGGAGTATGTTCGCTACTAAGTTCAAGTCAAATATGATAGAGCATGAAAAAGAGAAAAAATCACTTCAGTTTGATTATCCAAATGGATTGATGGATTTAGAGTGCTTTATGGATAGATA
>DAOUPF010000219.1 GCA_030626265.1 Sulfurovum sp. | reverse complement strand
CTCACCCATATCTAATATAAATAGTTCAGCACCTCTTGCCATGGCTGCAGTTTGTAGTACCAGTTGACATGCTTCAGGGATGAGCATAAAGTATCTAGTAATATCAGTATGAGTCACAGTAACTGGCCCACCCTCCTCTATCTGCTGTTTAAATTTAGGTATCACAGAACCGCTAGAGCCCAACACATTGCCAAAGCGCACTGCTACTATCTCTGTATTTATAGAGTCAACATTAGCAGCATACAGCTCTGTTACTCTCTTGGTTGCTCCCATGATATTGGTAGGTCGAACTGCCTTGTCTGTGGATATGATGACAACTTTCTGTACACCACTTTTGATGCTACTGTCTATCACATTCTTACTACCAAGTACATTATTAAATGTAGCCATATCTTGATTATCCTCACAGATAGGCACATGCTTATATGCTGCTGCATGAATAACTATATCAGGTTGTACTTCATCAAACAGTTCTTGAAGCCTGTTACTATCTGTAACATTTATCAGCTTTAACTGGGCATCGGCTATCTGCTCACCTATCTGATATAGATTAAACTCACTATTATCAAGCAAAATCAAAGAAGAAGCTCCAAACCGACTACACTGTAAAGAGATCTCTGACCCAATACTCCCCCCAGCTCCAGTAATCAATACTGACTTATCTTTAATAAAATTCGCTATAGCTTTTATATCTAAGTCTTTTGGGTGACGAGCGAGGAGGTCTTCTACTGTAATTTTTCTAAGGACTCTCTCTTTTTTCTCTAATACCATAACCCTGATATCATATATCCCAACTGTATTTAATCTAGTATATAATGATTTTAGTATTTCTTGATCAAAGTTTTTTGTAATTATTGCTGATTTTATCTCATCTCTTTTTACAATATCCTCTATATCTTCAAATCTATTCACCTGTATACTAGAGAAATAACTATCAACTATCATACTGGAATCATCTACAACTGCAGATATATAAAAATCATTCTTCTCTTTTAGTATTGTTTGTGCAAAAGGAGATACCCCTATGAGTAAAGTTTTTCTTAAGTGACTATTGCTCCCACCCTCCACTATCATTCTCTTTGATATCCTAAGTGCCCCTATAAATATAATAGATAAAAACAGATCTATGATAAGCACTGATCGAGGAAATGGTGCAAACATCTCAGGAAAAGTATAGAAAACTAATACAAATAAGCTATAGGCAAGCATATGAGCATAAACAAGCTTTTTTACTTCATACAGAGAGACAAATCTCCAAGAAACTTGATAAATCTTAAAATATAAGATTGATATAATCTTGAGAAACAGTAGTACTATAAATACCAAAAAGAAGTTATCCAGATACTGTTTTTCTATTTGGAAGTTAAATCTAAGATTATAGGCTAAGAAAAGTGTACCAAATGACAAAATAATATCTGAGAAAATAAAAAATAGAGATCGTTTTAGTGGGCTAGGGGATATCATATAAAACTCTTTTTTCTATCGATTAATTTGACTATCACAAAAAGAGAAGCCATATTAAGTGCAAAAACAATCAATACATTCTCCATAAAGTATAGTAACACAAAAAATATAATGTTAAAAGCTATAGATGACAATACAACCTTACTATGACTCCAACCACTCTGCACTAATCTTTGATATGAGTGTTTTTTGTGTGCCTGTGTGATAGATTCATCATTGAGATATCTTCTAAGAAGGGTTAGTGTAGCATCAAACCAAAATATAGAAAGTAAAATAAACCATATATATATATTACCCTGCCCTGTATCTGCAAAAACAAATACTGAAAAAACAAACCCTAGCCATGCACTTCCAACATCTCCCATAAAGATAGAGGCTTTATGCCAGTTAAATACCAAAAAACCCAAGCTAGCAATTGCTATCACTAACCCCAAAGGATTATTGAAAAAGAAAAATAATCCAAGCCCAACTATAACCGCCTCACTCCCAGCATAACCATCAATACCATCTAAAAAATTATATAAGTTTGTTATCCATATCATAGTAATAAAAGCAAGAATATTGAGCCAAAAACCATCTAATGTAAATAATATAAAATCTATAGAAGATACTCCACCCAAAAAATAGAGTGCCGTTCCTACAGAGATACCTTGCACTACTAAACGCACCTTTGATGAGAGGGTAAAAATATCATCTATTAGACTAATAATCACAATAGGTATACCACAGAGTAGTGCATAGAAAAGTTCACTATCTATAGTATCATACAAATATATCAATCCTATGTAAAAGACAATAATAATAGCTAAACCTCCACCTCTTGGTGTAGGCTTATCATGAGAACTTCTCTCATTTGGTATATCTAAAATTGCTTTTTTATTGGCATAGGCTTTTATAGCATATGTTAGCAGTACAGATAAAACAAATAAACCTATGTAAAACATTTAAATCTTTAATTTATAAATTTTACTATAAGGTGAAGATATAACCAACTCAAAAAGATTTTTGTCATACTTCTCCAGCATAAACATTTGTACATAAGTGGAGTTAAATGTCTCTGTATCCATTATAACAAAACGTCCATAGCTTTTCATATAGACTATAGCAAACTCTCCATCTGTATGATAAAGTTGTGATTGGAGTTGCACTTTTCCCTGTTTTGTATTTTGAGTCCCTATGAAATACTTCACACTCTTTTTCTGCTGACCTAAAGTGATCTCACCTTTTTTTGAATCAAAAACAATGCCATTTCTAAAAGTAAGTATCGCATCTTTATTGTTGACTGCTTGAGTAGGATAAAAGCTGATCTTTCTTTCTGCTTCTCCTGTAGTTAGATCCAAATTACCAAAAACTGCTACCGTTGGGAAAATATTCAACATCCTATACGGTAGATAAAGATAGACATCTCTTGTTTTTTCAGGAAGTTTATAGTTTTTATCTTCCACCTCAGATAAAAATAAATTTGGGTCTAGTTGATCTTTTTGCTTATTTTTGAACAGAGTATCTGCAACTATTTTATAATCTGAACTTACATATGTTTCTACTGCCAAACGACTTAAGTTTGCAGCCATGTCTTGGGATGGAGTTTGCATAATTTTAGAGATGATAAAATTATCATGATTATGCTTACCTCCATCAAGAAGTGTATTAGTATCTGCATAGTAACGGATAGGGAATCCATAGTCCCACCATCCTAATGTATAATCTTTATCTTGTGAAAGTTTATTTAGTTTATCAAGGTCAGATACCTCTGTCTTGTTCAGTACAGTTGGAACCTTGTATCCAATAACATGAATAATATTTGGGTATAGCACAGCTACTATCGCTAAAGCCACAAAACTAATCTTAAATATCTTAAGTTTCTTTGTTTTAAGAATAAAAAAATCTAGTTTATTTGTTATAGCAAAAATAATATATCCAAGTCCTAGTGCATAGATTGGTACTGCATATACTGTAAACCTAAGACCTGATTTATAGGCCATGAATCCCATGCCAACCATTGGTAAAGATATAAGGAGTATAGGATACTTTTTCATCATT
>DAOUPF010000024.1 GCA_030626265.1 Sulfurovum sp. | reverse complement strand
TCCATCTCTTCAAACACATCAAAAGGTTCAGAGAGTTTTTCAAATATTTTTGCTAAAGTTTCTGAGTTACTATCATTTTCTTTTTTGATGTAACCATCTTCTGCTAAATAAAAGTCTGCATTTACTTTTTCTAATTCACTGTATCTTTGTAGTGCTTCTATCATATAAGGACTATGAGAATTCACTAAAACTTTTACACCATTTTTTACAAGTTCTATAATCAATTCAGCATATTTCAATTGCCATTTTGGATGTAAGTGCACTTCAGGTTCATCTAGTATTAAAATGCTATCCTCTTTAATGGATCCATTTAATAATAAAATTTGTAAAAAACCAAACATTTTAATACCATTTGAAGTATTTTTCATCTTAAATTGTTGATTTTCTAAAGAATATTTTTCATATAAAATATCATCTTTACTTTTATCATAAAATACTCTACCTTGAATTATAGATTCAATACTCTTATATATATTATTCTTTTGAGGATTTTCCAAAATATCTTGAGATAGCTGCAATATTAAATCTACTCTAAACATAGATAAGTGAATATTTAATCTTTGTTGGTGGATAAGAAGTGTTGCATTTTTAATAAAAGAAAAAGTATCTAAACTATTAGGAGTATCAATAAAAACTACATTTTTAGATACGACTTCATTCTCATCAATATTTAATTTAGCTCTATTCCCTAATTTGATAGGGTATCTTCCTAAGCTGCCAAAAGAACTAGCTTCATAATGTAATTCTCTTGCAACAGTACTCTTCCCTGTATCATTCTCCCCAGCAATAACGGTGAGCCCACCTATCTTGACATTAGCCTCTTTTATCATTCCGATATTTTTTAACTGGAGTTCCATATTTTACCTTTTAATTCATCCTATATTTTAGAGACGAATCTCTACTTCACTAGAGTCTAGCTCTACTTTTTTGCTCTTGCTTACTCTATCTTCTTGGAGTTTTACTCGTAGTTCATCGTTACCTAGTGCCATGATCTGTACTGCTAGGTATGCAGCGTTGACTGCTCCTGCTTTTCCGATGGCTAGTGTACCTACTGGCATACCCGCTGGCATCATCACCGTACTCAGCAAAGCATCTTCTCCCTTTAGTGGTCCACTCTCCATAGGGATACCTAGTATAGGCTTTGTAGTAGATGCTGCCAAAGCACCTGCTAGGTGAGCTGCCATACCTGCTGCTGCTATGAACACCTGTGCACCTTTTGCTTCTGCCTCTTTGATATAGTTCTTGGTTCTCTCTGGACTACGGTGTGCAGACGATATGATCATCTCATGTAGTACTCCAAACTTATTTAGTGTCTCTGAACAATTCTTCATCACTTCATAGTCACTCTTGCTTCCCATTATTATCGATACAAATTTCATATTTTTTCCTAATTGTTATTTTTGATATTTTACTCTTTATTCTGATATTATGCAATAGAATTGCAAAAATAGTGCTTAGTGCTTGTATTTAGGATGTTTATAAGAAATCAGAACTATTGTGTTAAACCTTTTTTTGTCAATGCCTCATCTATCCCACGCCGCAAAATTGCATAGCTAGGCAGAGTTGTTGGAAGCACGATATCATTGAGGTCACCACTATGTATGCACTCAAACTCTTTGCCTTTGATAGAGACTATCTTTTTCAGTGTCAGCCAATACTTTCCATCTATCTCCTCTATCATTCCATATTCATTATCTACTAGCTCTACAGTAGCTCCTACTGGTAGGACTATCTCCACCTTGTCACCTATGCAACTCTTGTCTTTACATCGCCATGTTTTACCATCTTCGCTGACTAGTGCTGCTACTTGATGTGTGCCATTTTGGATAGTAAATCCATGAGACTGAGTATCATTTCTCTCAAAAGGTCTAGAGGTTAGATAGGCATCAGAGAAGCCTCTATTTTGAGTAGTCTCTAGCTCTGCTTGATACTTACTCGCATCAAACTCTCCTGCATAGTAGTCATCTATAGCATGACGGTATGCCTTTGTCACCACGCCTGCATAGTATGGCGACTTGGTTCTACCCTCAATCTTGAGAGAGTCTATCACACCAGAAGCTAGTATCTCATCTATATGTGAAGCCATATTCATATCTTTGGCATTCATTATATATGTACCTACCTCACTCTCCTCTTCTAGTCTAAATGTCGTTCCACTTTCTCTATTGTGAGCATATATCTCATACGGGAAACGGCAGTCATTGGCACAGCTCCCACGGTTGGGAACACGACCAGTCTGGAGAGCAGAGACTAGACATCGTCCACTATACGCAAAACACATAGAACCATGCACAAACACCTCCAACTCCAGATCTGGTATCACAGACTTTATAGCTTCACAGTCTTTGAGGCTGATCTCTCGCGCTACGATGATACGCTTGACCCCTAGGTCATAGAACACTTGAGCATCAAGTGCATTCATCACATTAGCCTGAGTGGACAGATGTATAGGTATATCTGGGGCTATCTCTGCGGCTAGCTTGACAATCCCTGGGCTTGATACTATCAGTGCATCAGGCTCTAGTTCTGCCATTTTGGCTATATGGTTTTTGTATAGTTTTATCTGTGAGTTAAAGGGGAAACTGTTGACGGTAGAGTAGACTTTTTTGCCAAGTGAGTGAGCATACTCTATCCCCTCGGCATATGACTCCATATCAAAGTCTTTACCAGAGCGAATACGCAATGAAAATGTACTCGTACTACCATAAACAGCATCCGCACCATACCCTAGAGCAATCTTAAGTTTTTCAAGGTTCCCAGCAGGCGCTAAAAGTTCAGCATAATTATTCATATCTTTCCTGAATGATAAAGTAGCTATTATTTTACTATAAAGGTAGTAAAAAGGAGGTTTTATGAAATTACTAATAGTTTTATTTTTACTCTTGACAAGCCTATCCTTAAGTGCTCAGCAGATTACAAACTATCATACTAACAACTTCTGCTTCCAGCCCAAAAACTCTGATGAACTAGCTGTCATCCGTACCTTTAACATGGGCAAAGATAGACTACAACTGATGGTCAATACACGCACACTAAAAACTCATATACAACCTATGGTCAAAACTATCGGACACACATGTGGTGAGTCAAACTACCAAAGGCTATTAACTCAAAGCTCACATCCACCCTACCCACTACAAAATGACGGTATCACTCATGGAAGAGGAGGCATAACTATCACTACTGACCTGTGCCCATCATCAAAGAGTGGATTTGAAGAGGAGCTATATATCTCTATGATAAATAGATTCATAAACCCTGCACCTGTAACGATATTTATCACTGGTTTATGGATAGAAAAACATACCGTAGAGTTTAAAAAACTAATACAGTGGGAGAGAGATGCTAATCTATCCATCACATGGGGAAATCACACATACTCACACCCATACAACAGCAAAGTAGAACTATCAAAAAACTTCTCACTCACTACTGGTTATGACCTTAGAAAAGACACTCTAAGACTAGAACAACTACTCATATCCCAAGGCATAACCCCATCTATCTTTTTCCGTTTTCCTGGTCTAGTATCTGACGAGAGAACTATCAAAACCATACATAACTTAGGGCTTGTTACTATAGGAAGTGATGCTTGGTTGGCAAAAGGTGAGATGCCAAAAGGTGGATCTATTGTTCTGTTGCATGGGAACAGGAATGAACCTCAGGGAATCATAAAGTTTAGGAAACTCTTAGATGAAAACCAGACTACACAGATTCAGTCACTAACCCATACTATTCTCTACCCTCCACAATAAGCAAAATCAAAATACTCTCTCAGTGCTTCTAGCTCTAAAACTTGATACACTCCATTCTCATTATCCAATATCCCATTTTGTCGAAACTTTTTGAGTATTCTAGATAGTGACTCTGGAGGTATGTTTAGCATGCTTGCAGTTTGGTTGATAGGTAGAGAGCAGAAGTGCTCTTCATGTTCATATATGAATAAGGCTACTTTTTCACTGAGTGATGATGCGGTATTGATACAGCTAAACTGAGCTAAGGCACGGCTACGACGAGAGAGTCTCTCTATCAAAAAATTGGCAATATTTAAGTCTGACGATGCTTGTCTGCACAGCAGTAGACTATCTATGCGTAGCAGCGTACACTCTACTTCACACTCACAACTCTCTTGATAGTTTATCAAATCTCCATTTGCTGGTAGCTCACCCAAAAGATCATATATATCATGAAAAGGCAAGGTAATTATATTGCCTTTGACATCATAGCGATAACAGCGGACTTTACCATCTAACAGTATATATAGGTGCCTTCCTGTATCTTGCTCCATATACACCAAGCTCTTTGGAGGATATGAGGTGATAGTTCCTATCTCTTGTAGTTTTTCTATTATCTTCTGTACATCATTCATAGGCATAAGTTTATCAGTTTTTGGCTAAAATATCTACTATGAGAATAGACATACACAACCACACCACCAGATGTAACCACGCAGAGGGCACGATAGATGAGTATGTCCAGAGAGCCATAGAGCTAGGCATTGATATATATGGCTTTTCTGAACATGCTTATATGGACTTTGACGAACACTACCGTCTTGGGCTTGATGAGATGCCTCACTATAGGGATGATGTGCTAAAAGCTAGAGATAGATACAAGGATGACATAGAGATACTCCTAGGCTATGAGGTAGACTATCTTCCAGGGCATATGGATAGTAGAGTATTAAATGCTGATGTAGATTTCCTCATAGGTTCTGTGCACTTCATCAACAAATGGAGCTTTGACAATCCAGAGTTCATAGGTGGATGGGAGGACAAAGATATAAATGATATATGGCAAGCCTATTTCGATGCTATTATTGATATGGTGAAGTCTGGGCACTTTGATATAGTAGGTCACTTGGATCTCATCAAAGTATTTAAGTTCATGCCGACAAAAGATATCAGACTCCTAGCAAAAGATGCATTAAGAGCTATCAAAGACTCGAGTATGGTACTAGAGATAAACACCTCTGGACTTCGTAAACCTATAGGAGAGATGTATCCATCAGTTGAGTTACTCCAAGAAGCATATACACTAGATATACCTATAACATTTGGTTCTGATGCACACAAAGTAGAGCAAGTAGGGGCTGGACTTGACTCGGCATATACTATGGCAAAGTCTATCGGATATACAAAAGCCGTTACTTTTAAGCACCGAGAGAGACAATTGGTTAAAATTTAGGCATAAAATCCTATATATCTAAATTGTTAGTTGGTATAATTGTAGGATATTAAAATATTTAGGAGAATACATGGGTAAATTTGTAAACAATCTTGCAGAATATAATAAATACTGTGAGGACAACGAAGTAGAATTTGTAGATTTTAGATTCACAGACATCAAAGGTGCATGGCACCATATCTCATATAGAATAACTACACTTGAAGATAGTATGTATGAGGGTGGAATTCCATTTGATGGCTCATCTATCGATGCTTGGCAACCTATCAATGAATCAGATATGATTCTCAAGCCAGATATAGAAACTGCATTTTTGGATCCTTTTACTGCTGATAGCACTGCAATCGTCATCTGTGATGTATATGACATCTACAAAAATGAGCTTTATGCAAAATGTCCTAGATCTATCGCTAAGAAAACATTGAAACACATGGAAGAGCAAAATATCGGTGATGAAGCATTCTTTGGTCCAGAGAATGAGTTCTTCCTGTTTGATAATGTTCAGATATGGGATGGTATCAACCAGTCAGGATTTAAAGTAGACTCCGAAGAGGGTGAGTGGAGTGATTCATCTAGCATGGGTGACTATGGTAACATGGGTCATAGACCTAGAACAAAAGGTGGTTACTTCCCAGTAATGCCTACAGATTCGGCTGTTGATCTTAGAGCTGAGATGATGCTCGTGCTTGAAGAAGTTGGATTAACTGTAATGTTAGGGCATCATGAAGTAGCACAGGCACAACATGAAATCGGTATCAAATTTGGTGATATGATAGAGGCTGCTGATAATGTACAAAAGTACAAGTATGTAGTCAAGATGGTAGCGCACCTCAATGGTAAATCTGCTACATTCATGCCAAAACCACTATATGGTGACAATGGTAATGGAATGCATGTACACCAGTCTATCTGGAAAGATGGTAAAAACCTATTTTATAAAGAGGGGGCATATGCAAACCTAAGTGATACTGCTCTTCACTATCTAGGTGGTATATTCAAGCATGCTCATGCAGTATCTGCATTTACAAATCCTAGTACAAACTCCTACAAGAGACTTATCCCTGGATTTGAAGCACCATCTATTTTGACTTACTCTAGCCAAAACCGAAGTGCAGCTTGTCGTATCCCATATGGTGCAGGCGAGATGGCTACTAGAATAGAAACTAGATTCCCTGACTCTACAGCATGTCCTTACCTATGTTTTGCAGCACTCATGATGGCAGGACTTGATGGTATCAAAAACAAGTATATCCCAGTAGGTCCAATGAATGAAGACTTGTTTGAGCTTACTCTTGATGAGATTAGAGATAGAAATATCCCTCAAATGCCTCATACACTAAGAGAAGCATTAGAGGGGCTTATCTCTGATAATGACTTCCTAAGCCCAGTATTTACATCTGAGTTCATAAACACATACCAACACTACCAGTTCGAGAGACAGGTATGGCCAGATGAGGGAAGACCAACAGCATTTGAGTTCCAATCAACTTACTCTTGCTAAATCTTTTTGTTCCATATCAGGTGATATGGAACAATCTTATATTCTAAGTGAAGCTGAAAATTTCCTCTTCCTTTAAAACATCATCCCGCTATCCTCGCCAACCTTTACTGGCTTTTTAGGCTTTAAGTTGATAGGATCTATCACATCATCTTCTCTATCACTTACATCAGATATAGGGTCTTCATCTATTTTTATAACCTCTACACTCTCATCAACACCACCAAAGTCATCAAAAGGGTTGGCTGGTTCTACTTTTTTATTTTGCAGAGGAGATATCTCAGTATATAGCTCCTCTTTACCCTCTTCTGTTATCCCTATAAAGACACCTGATGGTTTGACAAATTTTCTTGGGGTCTCTGGATACAGCTTTAGCATCTCTCTATAAAAGTATGCAAAGCTAGGAGCTGCTACAGAGCCTCCTGTTGCACCTTTTCCTATGCGTCTGTTGTTATCTCGACCAAACCATGTGATATTTGTAATAGTTGGAGAGTATCCACAAAACCATGCATCTACACCATCATTGGTAGTACCTGTTTTCCCTGCAAGCTCTAGACCTTTTACTCGGGCATTTCTACCAGTTCCTTCGTCTACTACCTCTTTGAGGATACTTGTCATCAGGTATGCCTGTTCTGGCTTAGTGAAGTTGGCTATCTCTTTTGGTTTTGTCTCATATAGTACTGCATTCTCTTTGGAGATGATTTTGCTCACTAGCCTTGGCTCTATCATATGTCCACTATTAGAAAATACCGTATATATCTGTGCCACCTTAAGTGGGCTTATCCCTAGATTTCCTAATGAGATAGAGAGGTCTTTTGGGATATTTTTTACATCTAGTAGAGCTAGTCTTTTTCGTATAGTATTGACACCTATATCATAGACTAGATTTACCGTAGCTAGGTTACGAGAGTGTACGAGAGCTTCACGAAGTGGGATAAATCCTTTGAAATCTCTTTCATAGTTTCTAGGAGCCCATACTTTTCTCTTGCCATCTCTTTCATATCCAAAAGTACGAGAGAGATCTGTAAGCTTGGTAGATGGATTATAGCCCATATCTAGTGCTGTTTGATATATAAATGGTTTAAATGCAGATCCAGGCTGTCTCTTTGCCATAGTCACACGATTAAATGCTGATTTCTTATAGTCCACCCCTCCTACAAGGGCTAGTATATCACCCGTTTTATTCTCTACTGCTACCATCGCTCCATTGAACTTGGTTTTTTTAGGATTATCTTTGTATCTCTTAGTTGTTTTTTCAAAACCCATATCCATAGCATCTCTGGCAATCTCTTGCATCCCTAGATCTACAGTAGTATATATCTTGTATCCACCAGTTCTGATATCTCCTAGTTTTCCCTTAAAGCGTCTCTGAACTTCATCTACTATATATGGTGCTACATTTTGTGTGAGTGTAGTCCTATGAACTTGTGGCATCTCCTTGACAGCTGCTAGATACTCTTGTTCTGTTATCCAACCTATCGAACGCATACGACCCAGTACTGCATTAGCACGATTTAGTGCTCTTTTGTAGTGACGGAGTGGATTGTAGTAGCTAGGTCCCTTTGGCAAGCCTACGAGTATAGCACACTCTTTGAGACTAAGCTCTTTTAGAGTTTTATGAAAGTATCCATGAGCGGCAGTCTTGACTCCGTAGTAATTATTTCCAAAAAATATCTCATTTAGATATCTCTCAAGTATCTGCTCTTTGCTAAGTTCATTTTCTATCTTTATCGCAAGAACCGCTTCATTTAGTTTTCTAACAAGTGTTTTTTGTCTAGTTAGGAGTTTATTTTTGACCAACTGTTGAGTAAGAGTACTTCCACCCTCCACAAAGCTGCCAGCCTGTATATCACGCACTATAGCTCTCATGATAGCATCTGGATTTATGCCATTATGCTCAAAGAATTTGGTATCCTCTACAGCTACTAATGCCTCTATCAGCAATCCTGGTATCTCATCATAGTTAGCATATAGACGATGCCTTTTTTTGAAGATATATGCTAGTCTCTCACCATTGCGATCG
Organism: Sulfurovum sp.; assembly: GCA_030626265.1. Lineage (GTDB taxonomy): Bacteria > Campylobacterota > Campylobacteria > Campylobacterales > Sulfurovaceae > JAAXPZ01. The sequence goes on along the minus strand of DAOUPF010000024.1, from coordinate 887 downwards.
AGTATTTCACTAGAGACATCTGGTGAGTAGTTGATAAGCTTATCCGCATCCAAGTCAACCTCTTGATATGCATACATAAATGCACCTATCAACAAAACAGAAGTAACAATAATTAGAACTATAAAACCCTTTATGAGGCGATAAAACACTATATCTCTCCTTTATTCTGTTGTAACATTCTAATCCAAGGCAACAACTTCTCTACCTGTAGCCCCATCGCAGTACTCTCGTATCCATCTACAGACTTTATATACTTTTTACAAAAGCCTTCGACCATACATGCACCTGCTTTTCCTCTCCACTCTCCACTCTGTAGATACTCTTCCATATCATCATCTTCAAATTTTGAAAAGTTATAGTGCGTATCTGATATATCAGTAAATAGTAACTCTTTTGATTTGAAATGTACAGAGGAGATGATAGATATAGTAGAGTTGCTTTGTATATCTAAAATCTCTCTTGCATGTTCTATATCTTTGGCTTTACGCAGGATACTACCATCAGTGGAGGCTATAACAGTATCAGCACAGAGCAGTGGAATATCTAGTCCAAACTCAGCGATAGCAGAGTCTAGCTTGCCTTTACTGGCTATATATACAAAATCTTTTGCTATGGAAGTACTAATCTGATCTTCATCATAGCTAGTAGATTTTTGTATGAAGTCCATTGCAAATTTATTTAGTAACAAAGCTCGTGACGGAGAGGCTGAACACAAACAAATCTTACTGCTCCTTGCTCCCTGCTCCTTGATCACTATTAAAGTCCTCTAAGCCCTACGCCTAACCATAGAGCAACGATACCCAAAATGATATTTATAGGAAGTAGTAGATTTGGTATATTTGACACTTTGGTTTTAGCTTCTAAAAGCTTGCCATTTTCAAACAACT
>DAOUPF010000042.1 GCA_030626265.1 Sulfurovum sp. | reverse complement strand
CAGATCTGCATACTGGTATCCTAGCTTCTCTAGTATACCTACTAGCATACGAAAGTGCCTCACCTCATCATCTGCTACTATTAGCCAGTCATGCTTGTACTCTCTGGGCATATCAGGAAATCTATACACTGCATCCAATGCCAAATCTATAGCAGAAAACTCTATATGTGTGATGGCATGCACCAGAGTTGCCAAGCCATCTACAGTATCAAAATGATTTCTAGTAGGCAAATCTCTAGGGCTTACTATCTCACATCTACTAGCATATGATGGCTCAGAGAATAGTATAGGCTTAAAGCCCTCTTGGTCAAATACCTCATTTTCTCTACAATACTCTAACAACTCTGTACAGAGCTGTGCTTTGATATCTATATCATCACTCAACAATGCTTGTTCTAATATTTTATAAAATTTCATAGGAGAATTATAGCTAATGTAAATTATAATACAAGTAGGATTTAACTATCAGTCTATTTCTCTTTTTCATATCTTCAATACTCTCAAATCTCTTTTCTAATCTTTTAATATTGGGCTTTTTTGAGTAGCTATAGCTGTGAGATATCCACAGATGTATATAGGTAGTCCATGATAGCCTTTATAGTCTACTTGATATTGTTAGATTACCCATGCTATTGGATAGGTATAGAGATGGTGTAATGAAGAGAAAGTGGTATGCAGAGCTATATGGATACTCCTCTGCACTATTGACCAAGCTTGCCTTTAGAGATTTTTATCGTAAAAAAAGTATCTATTTTTTCCATCAGTTTTTGCTTTATACATGGCAGTATCGGCATTTCTAAGTAAGATGCTCGTTTCAAGTCCATCATCAGGATATACTGTGGCTCCAAGACTGATCGTTATAGAGTGTTTTATACCTTCAATGATAAAAGGTTCCTGCATAGAATTAAGTAACTTCTGAATAATATCTTTTACAATACGCATAGAGCTAAAAGTATCTATCATAACCGCATACTCATCTCCACCTAATCTTGCGATTGTATCGCATTCACGTATCTGAGAACTTAAACGTTTAGCAACCTCTATTAAAATCATGTCTCCCATAAGGTGACCAACTGAATCATTTATCTTTTTGAAATGGTCCAAATCTATAAATATTACGATTACTTTAGAGTTTACTCGTTTAGCCTCTGCTAATGAATCGGTTAATCTATTTAAAAAAAGTTTTCTATTTGCTAAACCAGTTAAGTTATCATGTAGCGATTGATGTAAATAACCCTCTTTTTGACCTACTAAAAGATTTTTTAACTCATTGTTTCTCTGCTCAAAAAAGTACATAAACACCAGAGCACCAAAGAAAGGAATAACTCCCAACACTATTTCGTCTAATGAATGAACATGTAGATTAGACGTAACTAGTATGATTGCGATAAAAGAGAAGATAAAAACAATCATTCCTTCACGAAGCCCTTTTAGAAAAAAGATACTCATGAGAAGCAGAAAGTACCAACTAATTCCGGCAATATGATTTAAGCCAGTGGAAAAAGCCAAGGTAACGCTTGAGAAGGAGAAGAAAATTACAAAATAAACAAGAGCATTAAAATACTCTTTTGATTTACGAGCAATAAAAAAAGAGATAAGACCTAGGGTAACATATATTGCGTCAACAGTAGCGTTTATATACTGAGAATTTGAAAAACGCACAAATGTAGCGATACTAACGATTAAGATATTGAAAATCAGGAGTGAATTAAAGAGTATGTATTTGAGCCTCAGCTCATACTCATCACTATTAAAATTGTACCCACTTGTTAATATCTTTTTTAAATTTAACTTTTTGCTCATAAAATAAATCCTTACCTTTCATAAAATACTTAACTATTAGTTAAATTAGTATAATTATTTCGAAAAACTAAATAAACATGGATATAAATATAATTGTACTTCTTCATATATTTAACTTAACTGAACTTTAGGCTAATAGTGAATTTGAGGATATAGAAACATCTTTTAACTACATTATAATGGCTAAATACTAAGGTATATTTAAAATGATGGGGCATGATAATAGATGATATGATAGAGAGGATTGATGCCCTCTTGGTCAAATACATCATTTTCGATACAATACTCTAACAACTCAGTACAGAGCTGTGCTTTGATATCTATATCATCGCTTAACAATGTCTGTTCTAATGTTTTATAAAATTTTATAGGAGAATCATAGCTCATGCAGATTAAAGCACAGCCAATGGGAGCCACTCAGACCAACTGTTATATAGTCACCGTAGACGGTAAAGACCTCATCATAGACCCCGGAATGAATGCTACTAAATGGGTACTAGAAAATGTCACTAACCCCGTAGCCATACTCAACACTCACGGACATTTCGATCATGTATGGAACAACGCCGAGATCAAATCCTCACTCAATATACCTATATACTGCCCAAAAGAAGACGCTTTTATGCTCACTGATGACCCACTAGGACAAGGCACACCAAAGAGCCATCCAGACCATCTCATAGTAGGTGATGAGTCTCTGACTATAGATGGCATTGAGCTAAAGTTCCGTCACTTTCCTGGGCATACACCCGGATGCTCTATCATAGAGATAGGGGATGTGTGGTTTAGTGGAGATTTCTTGTTTGAGCAGTCTATAGGTAGATGGGATTTCCCAGCCTCTAGTGGAGTGGATATGGTAAAGAGTCTAGAAAAAGCCATGAGTATAAAAGAGAACTATACTGTATATCCAGGGCATGGCAATAGTACTACTCTAAAAGCCGAGCAGAGAATCATGCACTACTGGATAGATCAAGTGAAGAGCACGATATAACTATATCGTCAAATCCTTGGCTTTTCCACCTCTAAGTCTCTGCATCAAGGCTGTCAATCCACCATCTAGGTTGGCTACATTATATCCCTTGAAGCGTAGATACTCTTTTGCCATGTTGGATCGATATACATTTGGGCAACCACATACTATAAGCTTGTCTTTTGGTAATTTATCTAAGTTATCAGGAAGTTCATTATATGGAATTTCCAGTGCAAATTTTACTCCCCATAGTGCTGTCTCAAATGGCATCCTAACATCTACAAGTATCAGCTCTTTTGCATTGAACTTATCTATAAAAGTCTCAATATCTATAATCATACCTTGTACATCTTTTAGAGTAAAGTTTCTTACTATATCATCTATCGTTTGCATATATATTCCTATTATTAAATTATTTGTAAATTAAATCGGTGCAGTCGGTGCAGAAGGATTATGCCCAAAAGTGGACAAAACTTTTATACTATTACTCTTTTTAAAAAAATTTCTTTCCTAAATTAGTAAGAAAACTTATACCCGCGTCTACGCACTGTATGTATAACTTGAAATCCTAGTATGCTTTTTAATCTCTTGCGGATTTGGTTGATAGCGACTTCTACGGTATTGTCACTGACATACTCTGGCTCTTCCCATAGTGCATTGATGATCTCATCTTTTGAAAATACACGCTTTTTACGTACAGCTAGATACGCTAAGATATCAAATGTCTTGCCATTTAGTGATACAGTTTTATCATCGTATTCTATCTTTTTGTTTGCTATATCGATTGTTAATTTATCTATCTCTATAGTAGTACCAAAGAGTGCACGCATATTTGCCAGTACTCTAGCTGCAAGGAGATCTGATTCTTGTATGTGACTATCTACGACATCATCCGCTCCCAATGCATAAAACTCTATCTGATTCTCTACTCTCTCTGAGAGCAACATAATCTTCGTCTCTATCTTCTTCTTTTTTACATCTCGCATATATCGCTCTAGAGAGAACATAACTCCCTCATCTACGATGATGATTAGCTCATAGTGTCTAAAGTCAGTGAAGTTTGTAGCATCATATATATCTCGTGCATTATCTACGATACATATAAAGTACTTCCCTATCTCTTTCTCTAGCTCTTTTACAAAATCATTTTTAAAACCAACGGTCAATATTCTCATCTAATTCTCATTTACTATTCAGTTAAAAAGTAGGCAAATCCATCTAGAGATGGCAGACTACTTCATTTATTGCCGTAGTTATACCAAAAAGAAGCTTGTTTAAAAATAAAAGTAACATTTTTATAATATATTTAGGTTATTCTGAGGGTTTTTTAGATATTTTATTGCTTTTTTTTCTTTATTGCTTTTATATATACTCTTTTAGGAGCAGGGTAGCCCTCTATGGTCTTTGTACTATCATCAGGGTCTAAGAAATCTCCCAAACTTTGTGTATCTATCCACTCCGTTTTTCTCTGCTCATTTTTATCTGTAGTCATAGTGTGCAAAACCTCTACACTCTCAAAGCCAGCACGATAGCACCAATTTTTGAGTGCATTAATAGTAGGGATAAAGTATACATTTGGAATTTTGGAGTATCTATCTCTTGGAGTCAGGCAAATATCATCATCTCCATCTATCATAAAAGTATCCAATACAAGCTCTCCACCACTATCCAAACCTCTGTACAGAGATTTGAGCATAGCTACAGGGTCAGAACGATGATACAGCACACCCAGACAAAAGAGTACATCAAAACGATGCTCATAGAACTCTACATGCTCTACACCCAGAAGCTCATAGACTATATCGCTTTTAATAAAATGATTGATGAATTGAAATTGAGAGTAAGTAACAGCAGAGGGATCAAAACCAATAAGTCTCTTTGGTTTATGACTTAACATCCTAAATAGATAATAGCCGTTGTTACATCCTATATCACCTACGACTTTGTCTTTGAGGTCAAAATGAGGCTCTAGAAGATTGTATTTAATATGGCTTTGCCACTCACTATCTATGAAAGTTTCTGAGATTTTGAATGGGCCTTTACGCCATGGCTTTAGGATTTTTGCCACAGAGTGTATAGTCTGTTCTTGTATCTCTGTAATATGCTCAAACTCTACTGCTACACTGTCTCCAAGCCCAGTAGTAGAAGAGTTCAAATCAGGCAGAGAGGCTATGGCCTCTTGGAGTGGCACAATATTTTTCCATGTGAGCCACTTTTTTCGCTCAATTCTCAGTTGTATTAAGTCCATATGTGATTATTTTACATATGCCTTAGTGATTATCTGATTGGCTACAGGTTTATCAGCTCGTGCAGTTTTTGTATTTTCTATCTTTTTTACAACATCTTGTCCAGCTATTACTTCACCAAATATTGTATGTTTACCATTTAACCATGGTGTAGGAGCTAGTGTTATGAAGAACTGACTTCCATTTGTCTTGGGTCCTCGGTTTGCCATAGCTAGTAAAAATGGTCTATCAAATACTACATTACTAGCAAACTCATCTTCAAAGTCTTGTCCCCAGATTGATTGACCACTTCTACCAGTTCCCGTAGGGTCTCCACCTTGGATCATAAATCCTTTGATAACTCTATGAAATATAATTCCATTGTAGTAACCATTTTTAGCATGAGTCATAAAATTCTCTACTGCTTTTGGAGCAATATTTGGCATCATTTTGATCTCTATATTACCTTGGTTTGTCTCTAGTACCACTATAGCTGCTTTGTCACCTGCATAAGCAAACGATGCTAGCATGATGATAAGAGTAAGTATTCTTTTCATTTATTATCCTTAATGTTTTATATCGAAAGTCTACCTTTTTTAAATTAATATCAAATTGTTACTAGTGATTTTCATATTTATTTAATTTTATACCTTAATATTATTATTCTTTACAATTATATGTTACTTATTTGTAATATTTTAACTTTATACAACGAGTAATAACTATACTATATATAAAAATTAATAAAATAATAGATACCATTGGTATCATAATTTTTGAAAATGATATAGTAATAGAAAGTAACTAAAATGAAAAGTCTTAATACATATTATAAAGATTTATATACATTACAAACTTTTATTGAAAAAAACTATGTAAAAGATTCATCCTCCCTTTTAATTCAAGTATTTACTTCAAATAATGATAAAATTTTTATCCAATCATTACTAAATGAACTTACTTCTATATTGCCTCAAGCAATCATCATTGGTAGCACAACTGATGGTGAAATAATGGATGGTAATGTTACTACATTTGAGACAGTATTGAGCTTTACACAGTTTGAACATACTAAACTCAAAGCAGACATATCAACACATAAAAAAGATGGATACTTTTCTGGTCAATTTTTGGCTAAATCTTTAATACAAGATAATACCAAGCTACTGATTGCCTTCGCAGATGGACTTCATAGCAATGGAGAAGCATTTTTAGGAGGAATTCACTCTGTCAATAGTGATGTGATTGTTGCAGGTGGTCTTGCAGGTGATAATGCTGTATTTTCAGAAACATATATATTTACAAAAGACCGCATAATGACTAAAGGTGCAGTGGCAGTATCATTAAGTAGTAATAATTTAATAGTATCCAATGGATATAGTTTTAATGGGCATCGTATAGGAAAAGAACTTACGATTACCAAAGCTGTAGATAACCGTGTATATACTATAAATAATAAAACCGCTGTGGAGATTTATGCTTATTATTTAGGTGAAGAGATAGCAACTGAGTTACCTGCGATAGGAATTGAATTTCCTCTTATTTATACACGTAACGGTATCAAAGTTGCACGTGCAGTATTGGCAAAACATGATGATGGTTCATTGGTATTTGCTGGGAATTTACATACTGGAGATAAAGTACAGTTTGGATATGGTAACCCTTTAGATATATTAGGTAATTCAGATGATATATTTCATCAGATGCAAGAAAAACCCTCAGAAGCCATTTTTATATATTCATGTATGGCACGCAGGCGCTTTATGCCTGATACAATACATGAAGAGATAAAACCATTACAATTAATAGCACCTACAGCAGGATTTTTTACTTATGGAGAATTTTATACAGATGAGAGAAAAGAGTTATTAAACCAGTCAATGACTGTTGTCTCTTTAAGTGAAACCCTTACTGTATCAAAACCTAAGATATTTTTACCTCAAAAGGAGGCTATAACATCTTCTATTAATTCACTTATAACTCTTGTGAACCGAACAACTCAAGAATCTATGGAGAAAGAAGCTTTAGATCAGGCAAGATATACATTTGAAAAATTATTTGAGAACTCTTCCGATGGTATAGCACTTTTTGAAGATGATATATTTGTTCAGTGTAATCAAAAAATGCTTGATCTTTTTGGGTTCATGACAAGAGAAAGGTTTGTAAATGCCAATATTTATCAGTTGACTCCAAGAAAGCAGCCTGATGGCAGCTACTCATTAATAAAATTAAAGAAGATGAGAGAGTTACTAAAAAAGAATGGAAGTCATCAAGTTGAATGGCTGCATATAAAAGAAAATGGTGAAACTTTTTGGGTAGATGCTATGCTTACATATCTTATTCTCAACGAAAAAGAAGTTTTGTATATTGTCTATCGAGACATAACTCATAGAAAAGAGCTAGAAGATGAAAATATTCTAATCAAAGAGCAGATGGAGCTGGCATTTAAAGGAAGTCGGGATGGTCTCTGGGATTGGAATCTTATAGATAACAGTGTATATCTTTCACCCCAGTGGAAAGAGATGTTAGGATATAGTGATGATGAACTTGTAAATAGCTTTGATACTTGGGAAAAACACGTTCATCCTGATGACTTAGAACAGGTACTTAAAGAGATGCAACTCAACATAGATGGCAAGTTAAATATACTTGAAAACAAGCACCGTCTTCGTCATAAAGATGGACACTGGGTATGGATTCTTAGTCGTGCGAAAGTACAGTTCGATAGTAGAGGTAAAGCTATCCGTATGATTGGAACACATATAGACATAACCACTGAAAAAGAGTTACAACAAAAGCTAAAACATCAAGCACAAGTTATCGAGCAGATTCATGAATCTGTTATATCTACTAACATTGATGGAGAGATAATTAGTTATAATACTGGGTCAGAGTCACTCTTTGGATATAAAGCATATGAAGTCATTGGAAAAAGTATATTAATATTTCATCCAGAAGAAGATTGGAACCTTGCAAAAGAAAATATTGCTTTAGTTATAGAAAATGGTAAACATAGCCGAGAATTGAGATTGATTACAAAATCAAAACAGATAATATATGCTCATCTATCTATATCTCAACTAAAAGATGAGAAAAATAAATTAATCGGTTTTATAGGTTATACTAAAAATATAACGGAAGAACAAAAAGCCAAAAAGCAACTAGAAGAACAAAAAAATATACTGCAATACCAAGCACATCATGATTCTCTTACGGGGTTGCCAAATCGTTTGTTGTTTATAGATCGCGTAGAACAGTCTATAGAAAATGCCAAAGAACACAACACAAAATTTGGGCT
>DAOUPF010000395.1 GCA_030626265.1 Sulfurovum sp. | reverse complement strand
TATCGGCAAGCCAAATGTAGGTAAAAGCTCACTATTAAATGCTTTTTTGAGCTATGATAGAGCTATAGTGAGTGATATAGCAGGGACTACAAGAGATACGATAGAAGAGCAGATTCGCATAGGCTCTCATGTGATTAGGTTGATTGATACGGCAGGTATCCGTGATTCCCATGACCAGATAGAGAAGATAGGTGTAGAGAGAGCTATGAGCTCTATGGAAGATGCAGATGTAGTCATAGCACTTTTTGATGGAAGTGCTACTTATGATGAAAAAGATGAGAAGATTGTAGAACTATTACAAAATAGCGAAGGTAAAGAGCTTATAGTTGCAATCAACAAAACAGATTTAGATAGTAAATTCGAGCAAAAGAGACTTTCCTTATTTAATCCGATTAAAATCAGTACAAAATATCAGTTTGAAAATCTAACAACTGCATTAGAAAAAATACTTGATGGAATTGGTGAGAGTGATGACTTGATGTTGATATCTGCACGACAGATTTTGGCTGTAGAACAGTGTTATGCTGAGATAGATTTAGCACGTACTCCACTAGAGAACGGAGAGTTAGAATTTTTCAGCTACCATCTACAAGAAGCGGTCAAACATATCAGTACCATTACAAGACCATATGACAATGAAGAGATCTTAGACAAGATGTTTGGTGAGTTTTGTTTAGGCAAGTAAAGATTACTTCTGTATAATTCAAAATAAGGAGAATATATAATGAAAAAAGCATTAAACTATTTTATGATATCTGTTATCACTATATTACTATTGAATGGGTGTATTCATAGAGAGCTAATCATATCAGGACCAAACTCATCAGGTGCAAATGATGAGTCTCAAAACGAAAATAATAGTACTATGGTAAATGGTATAATACCAAGAGCCTCTTTCCCATCAGACGAATATAAAGTACTGAAAAAGACAGGTAGTAGTACAATCAAAGGTTCTATCTACATAGCTGATGCTTATGGTAAAAAAATATACGGAAAAAACACCAGACTATATCTAAATCCAGTCACTAGCTACTCAAAACAGTGGTATACAGAGAGTTATATAGGTGGATACAAGATGGAAAAAGCAGATAAAAGACTGTTCAATTATCTAAAGTTCACGGCATCCAATACTAAAGGAAATTTTGCTTTTTTTGGTGTACCTGATGGTTCATACTATGTCATAGGTATGGTCAAATGTGGTAGTGAGTGTGGATATGACGAAGAGAAAAATATAAGAATTGCTAAAGAGGTTAGCGTTAGTGGTTCTAGCGTAGAAGTTATAGAACTCAATAGGATGATAGACTAAGTCTATTATCCCTTGGGGTATGCTTCTTCTAGTTTAGAGTATAGAGTATCTGGAGATATTTCACTACTCTTTTCTAGTATCTCTTGCATGATGACATTATCTTCCATTCCATTCCATATCTTGATATAGCTTCCATCTTTGTAGCCATGTTTCTGGCGAAATTGGTTTAGTATATTTTTACCTATATATAGAGTGTATAGAGTATCTAGGCTTAGACCTGATATCCTAGCTACGACAAAAAACTTATCTATGAGTATCTCTATAGGCTCTTTACAAAACAGTGACCTCATGAACTCCTCTGTCTTCTCTATCTCATCATAATGATCTCCATGCTCTGATATAACTTCACCTGTAAAATCTCTATAGCTACCTTGCTTTGTGATAGCCTCTGCCAAAGATTCTATATCGCCTAGCTCTTCTGTTTTATAAATACGAAGTGCTTCACTCATCACAAAGTGCCAGATATCTACAGCTTCTA
>DAOUPF010000222.1 GCA_030626265.1 Sulfurovum sp. | reverse complement strand
TATCAAAATACGAGGAGAAGAGATATGAAAAAATTAATGATTGCACTGTGTATTACGGTATTAGCACAGGCTGATACATATAATGTTTATAATTATGTTCCTGGTGGACAGGTAAATATGGTAAATGGACCAACAAATAATTATTCCAATAATAATAGCAGACAAGCTGTGTCAAGCTATACTCTTCATCGTGATAGGAGGACATATCATCTAGGTGATGAGAGAATTCGTGGAAGAAAATGGGTTGGATTACACGGACAATGCTATTTTATTGATTTTAGAGGTGGCAGTGGTCATTATATTCTGGGTATCGATATGTTTGGAACGGAATCAGCAGCTGTATTTATTAATGAATCAGCAATAGGGTATCTTCCTCGTCAGATTATATACAGAGGAAAAAAACGACCAAACTACTGGAGTGGAAAAGATTGGATTAGTATTCCAAATGATATGATAAGAAATGGTAGTAATTATTTAGCTATATGCTCTTCACCAGTACCTAATCCTGAGTTTCGTGGAGATGTTGATGATTTCCAAATTAGAAATATAGAGCTTACAGTAAATAGATAGAGATTATTTAGCATCATTTCTTATATAGATGCTGAATATCTTTTGCCCCTTTAAAATAGTAGCCCCACCCCCAGTTATACTTTGAAAATATTTTAACTGCCTTGTCTCCTACTATAAGCATAGCTCTATCAGAGGCTTTTTTTAAATTTATGTGCTTTCTTTTTTTAAACTTATATGATGCCTTATGAGAAATACGACCATTCTTTCTTATATATGGATTTTCAATAGGATTTATGTCTATGGCTTTACCGTATGAGTGTTTTGACCAGCCAGTAGAGCCAGTTGCCTTGCGACAGTTAAATGCAGATGTATTATCTGCTTCTATAGATTGCCAATCATTAGCCTTATAGTCACTCACTAGCCTCATCTTCTTGATAGGGTATCCACTCTTATATAGCTCTCCAAATATATCGGTCACCTCTTTGGCAACATTTTTATGTACGATAAGTTCACCCATTTTATCCTTGCCATTAAAGCCTATATGTTTTATCTTAAGATAGCGAAGGTCTTTTATACCAACAGGACATCCTTTTCTCCATGAATTACCTTTTAACATTCTTTTTTTTACAGTTGGGCTTATCTTGGATATGCTTGATGTGTACCCAGCTAGCAGTAAATATGGTGCTACGAGAAGCAGTAGGAGTATCTTTTTCATTTATAGCCTTTTATAAGTTTTTTGGCATCAAAGTCACACTTTGATTTGTCTGGTTCAACTAGTGGACAGACTCTACCTATGAGAGCATCCTCTAGAACATTGGCTGCTTTTTTTCTCTGTGAAGTATTGAACTGTTTGTCATCTAGTGGTTTTGTGAAGTAGTCACTTGTGTAGCCTTTGAGTTTACTATTTTCTGATAGCACAAATGACTCACCAGCATCTAGAGCATCATAGGTCCAGTATAGCTCACAGGCTGTATAGCTATTGAGCTCTTTCATCTTGAACTCTATAGCAAATTTCTTGTCACTACTCATGCGTTTGGAGAGCTTTAGCTGCTTTTGATATAGTTTGGCTGCTTGGGTGAGGAGTGCTTTCTCTATAGGGTGTTTGTAGTTTTTATCTATCCATAGCTCTATATCATCTCTGATTTTGTTGTTGTTAGCATCTATGCCAAGTAGTGTTTTATTCTTATTATCTGCGTATAATGATGTACTGCAATAAAATGTTATAAGAATTATATATAATAACTTCATATCAATCTATACCTTGTAAACTTAGATATAATATTCTACAATAAATCAGTTAACCAACAGTTATGTTATACTTTTGCACTCTGAACACAAGTAGGAATAAAGTGGAATTCTTTACCATCAAAAAGTCCTTTATCACTTAGTTTTATTTCAGGTATGACTAGTAGAGCCATAAATGAGAGAGTCATAAATGGTGCACTTAAAGGTGAACCTAGAGTATCTTTTGCATATTTATCAAGCTTATCATAGCTAGAAGCTACATAAAAAGCATCCTCAGAACTTATGATACCTGCAACTTCAAGAGGAAGATGCATCTGTTCTTCATCATAAACAGCAGATATGCCACCTTTTGAAGCGATGATGAGATTTGCAGCTTATGAGATCTCATCATCACTACATCCAACTACTATGATATTATGTGAATCATGAGCTACACAAGAGGCTATAGCACCTTTTTTGAGTCCAAAACCACTTGCAAAAGCTACAGCAGGTTTTCTGTTTTCATAACGATTTATAACTGCTATTTTTAAAATATCTTCCTCTATATCTACAGAGAAAACACCCTCTTGATGTATATGGTATTTTTTCTCTTTTGTGAAAAGTTCATGATCAATGACCTGTATAACTTCTATATCATCACAAGTACTATTAAATATAAAGTCTGATGCCGAGGTTTTAAGAGCATGGAAATTATTTATAGGTTCTATATTGATGGATTTAATCTGAGTTTCATGATTTTTATTTACTACTTCACCATTTATAACAGTACGTAGTATCTCAAAGTCTTTCAGATTCTTTACCTCTATAAAGTCAGCACTATCACCAACTCTAAGTTGCCCAACATCTAAATTATAATGCTCTATAGGATTGATACAAGCAACTTGAAGCACTTTGTAGAGATCGTAACCTTGCTTTATACTCCTAATCACCAAAGTATTGATGTGCTCTTTTAAAAGGTCATTGGGATGTCTGTCATCAGAGCAGAACATTAGATCTTTATAATACTCATCTATGAGTGGAGAGAGGGCATTGAAATTCTTAGCTGCAGAACCTTCTCTTATGAGTATTTTCATCCCCAAATCTAACTTTTCTTTTGCCTCAGCGTAACTGCTGGCTTCGTGATCTGTTGATATTCCTGCATCAATATACTTTTTCAAGTCATCGCCACTAAGTCCTGGGGCATGCCCATCTATAGGTAATTTCATATCTTTTGCTGCTGCTATTTTTGCCAATATATCTTTGTCATCATTTATGACACTTGGAAATGCCATCACTTCAGCTAGATGATTTAGTTTTGGGTTTTTTAGTAGGGTTTGAACTTTTTTTACATCCAAAGTAGCACCACTGGTCTCAAACAGTGTTGCTGGTACACATGGAGACACTCCAAAGTAAAATTTAAAATTTACTTTTTCTGCATTGTTAAGCATAAACTCAATACCAGAAACACCCAAAATATTTGCTATCTCATGTGGATCTGAAACTGTTGCAACTGTACCATGTCTCACTGCTAGTCGTGCAAATTCGGAGGGAACCAACATAGAAGACTCTATATGGATATGTGCATCTATAAATCCAGGCAATACATAGCTAGAAAGTTTTTCATCTATTTTAGTAATAGAAGTTATTTTTTTATTCTTTACCTTAACTAATGCAGGGAAAATAGCTCTATTTTTTATATCTATATAATTTGCTTTGATAATCACAGTAGCTCCTTCATAATTAATGTTAACTTT
>DAOUPF010000301.1 GCA_030626265.1 Sulfurovum sp. | reverse complement strand
TTCCTATATGTAATGAAGTATCTTTAATGTACAAGATAGATCAAGAGAGGTAGTAGTGTTAGGTAGGCTTTTTATTTATACTTTTTGGATACTGTTGATCTCCTTTATCATCATGTATCCAATACTCATATCTATGTATGTATATCTACCACTATTTATAGGTTTTGCTGGGTATCTTATCATCTGGGGGTTTGATGGCCATGGTGTGAGATTTGTCTGGTTGCCTTTGATATATCTTATCAATCTGGAAGCCAATCTATCTCTACCTATATTTTTATCATTTTTAACTATATTAATGTTTTATCTTACTTTGTATGAAAGGATAAGGATATTAAAGAGATGCCCTATATGTGTGGGATTACTATCAGTTGCCTTTATCGATCTGTATTATATCGGCGTGCTGGTAGTGTATGATTTTGTATTTGATACTAGCAGTATAGTACTTGACTCTTTGTTGTACTACTCTTTGGCTTTTGATCTTATCTTTGTGGTGCTTATATGAGATACAAAATTGTAATATTGTTATTTGTTGGTGTATGGGCTTTGCTGATAGGTAGGCTTTATCAGGTGAGTATCAAGTCAAGCTATTACTATGAAAAATTGGCAAAAGAAAATATAGAGAGAAAAGAGTATCTAAAGCCAGTTCGTGGAGAGATAGTCGATACAGATGGAAATTTCTTGGCTATTAATAAAATGGGATTTTCACTCTCTATCGCACCTCATTTGAGACGCAAAGAGGGTCAGTTGGAGAGTGTCATAGAGGTGATTCAAGCTTCTTTCCCTGATATCAACAAAAGTGTTATGGAGAAAGTATACAAAAAACATAGCTCTGCATATAATCACAAGTATATCAAAGTGATAGAGTTTATATCTTATAGTGATATGATGAGTGCTTATCCAAATCTAAGTATCAATAAGAATATATTGATAGAAGCAGAGACAAAACGGCACTATCCTTATGGTCAATATGCAGCTCATATAGTAGGATATATAGGTCGTTCAAACAAAAAAGAGAATGACAAAAGTAGTGTCACAAAATCAGTTGGTAGAGCTGGTAAAAGTGGTCTTGAGAGGTATTATAACACCCTATTACAAGGTGAACTAGGTCATGAGATAACCAAAGTCGACTCTAGAAATAGAGCCTTGGAAGTACTAGAGCACAAGGATCCATTGAGCAACCGAAATTTAGAGTTAAATCTGGATATGAAGTTACAAAAGTATATATACTCTGTACTCAAAAAGAAAGCAGGGGTAGTAGTGGTGATGAAAAGTACAGGAGAAGTGCTATCTGCTGTGAGTAACCCTAGCTATGACCCAAATCTTTTTGTGGATGGTATATCTGTCAAGAACTGGAAAGCCTTGCAGCAAAACCTTGGGCATCCATTTACAAATAAGTTTATAAATGCAGTCTATCCACCAGGTTCAGTTATCAAGATGGGGGTAGCTCTTGCTACCTCTAAGTTTGGCAAAGGTGTACTAGATGAACATGAAAACTGTACAGGGTTTATAAATATAGGTAAAAGTAAACATAAGTTTAGATGCTGGTCTAGATGGGGGCATGGTGAAGTAGACTTGCGTCACTCTATACGAGAGAGTTGTGATGTATTTTATTATAATAAAAGTCTAAAAGTAGGTATAGATAAAATAGCAAAAACTCTCAAAAGTATAGGTCTTGGTGTTAAAACTGGCATAGACCTTCCATCAGAATACAATGGTATCATTCCAGATAAAGCTTGGAAAAAGAAACGATATAATCTGCCATGGTATATGGGTGAGACGGTGATTGCTGCTATCGGGCAGGGGTATGATAATATCACGCCTATGCAAGTAGCTCGTCATACTGTTTTCTTGGCTACGGGTAATCTAGTGACTCCTATGTTAGCCAAAAAAATAGATGGTGACTCTGTCAAGATGGAGTCAAAAAAAATAAGCTTCAACCGTGAACATATGCGTCAGATACGACAGGGTATGGTAGATGTATGTAATGACAAGAGAGGAACTGCATACAAAGTGATGCATAACTTGCCTATCAAAGCAGCAGGCAAGACAGGTACAGCACAGGTGGTCTCCATCCCTCAAGATGTAAAAAAGCGTGCTAAAGAGGAAGATATGGCATACTTCAAAAGATCACACGCATGGATGACTGCATATGCCCCTATCAAAAAACCAGAGTATATAGTCACAGTACTACTAGAACATGGTAGTCATGGTGGTAGTAGTGCAGGTCCAATAGCTGCTGATATATATCTATGGTTATATGCCAATGGTTACTTCAAAGACTATCCATTAGAGAAAGTAAAGGCTTTAGTGAAGGCTGCTGCTGAGAAGAATACAAAATAAATATAAAATCATAATATTATTTAATATACAATTAACCATTATTCTGCTAAAGTAATATCATTATGTCTAAAGGATTTTGATGCAGGCTCATGTGGTAGTTATAGAGGAAGAGGGGAGGCTTGACAAGGTACTCTCTACTCTCCTTTCTCAGAGTCGAAATCAGGTAGAGAAGCTGATCCGTGAGGGATTGGTGTCTGTAGGTGAAAAGGTAGTTCTAAAGCCTAGTTACAAGCTGGCAATTGGGGATAAGGTCATATATAGTTTTCGTGAAGCCACTAAGAGAGAAGAGGTGGATATAGACTTTGATGT
>DAOUPF010000013.1 GCA_030626265.1 Sulfurovum sp. | reverse complement strand
TGATTTACAATTTTAAACATGGAGTTAGAGTAGAAAATGTGGAGATAGGCACACCAGATGCAAGTATCAATTTAGCTATCATTACAGCAGATGAAAAGGGTAAGATATCTATAGAGATTAGTGCAAGAGCTATGAGTGAAGATGGTTTGGAAGAGCTTGTGCAAGATACCAAAGAGTTTTTCAATAGTTATGATTTGGAAGTAGAAGTAAATGATAAGTATCCAGCATGGAAGCCTGAGATTAATGATTTTACAAATATAGTAAGTGAAGAGATGAGAGCTGTATTTGCTAAGAGTAAAACTATAGCTATCCATGCAGGTCTAGAGTGTGGAGTGATAGGAGAGCAATACCCTCATATGAAATTTGCCTCTATCGGCCCTACGATAAGATATCCTCATTCTACTAGAGAGATGGTGAATATGAAGTCTGTAGATAGGACTTTTGAAGTGTTAAAAAATATTATAAGTAGTGAGCAGTTGGTAAGTAGTGAGTAAGGAGCAGGGAGCAGGGTATGGTCTTAGAGAAGTAGTATTGTGTGAAGATGGCTCAAACACTCTCTACTCCAAAGAGTTTGATGAGCCGTATCACTCTACAAAAGATGGAGCTTTGCATGAGTCATTGCAGAAGTATGTCATACCATCTCTAGCTATAAAAAAAGATAAAGAGAATTTGACTATACTAGATATATGTTTTGGCATAGGGTACAACACTCTTGCTACAATTTACTATGTTAAAAAACAGAGTCTCACAACTAAAATACATATCATATCCCCTGAATTTGATGAGGAACTTATCCGATCTTTAGATACTTTTGATTACCCAAAAGAGTTTAAGAATATACAACACATTATCCAAGCCATAAGCCAAAATCTATACTACAAAGATGAGCAGTTTGAGATAGAGATACTGCTAGGTGATGCTAGACAAGCTATTAGGGGTCTGACCTCCAATGATTTGTTGTGTAACAATGAATCATTTGCGGGTCTGACCCCACTAAAAGATAAGATAGATATAGTCTACCAAGATGCATTTAGCCCAGCCCACAATCCTCTGCTATGGACTAGAGAGTGGTTTGCTGATGTCAGAGCTATCTGTCATGATGATGCCATCCTGACTACATACTCTACAGCAGCAGCCATCCGTCTAGGGTTATATGAAAATGGCTTTTATATATTTGTGCACCGTGCAGAGATGATGAGATATTCTACTGTGGCTACTTTGGATATTTCACAGATGCCTGATAGATTAGAATATATAGATATGGAGCTGAAAAAGATACGAAATAGTGAGGCTAGGAGTATGAGGGATATGGATTATGAGATATGAATCGCCAGCCAAACAGTACCCTCTCTAGTCTCCAAAACAGTATGAGGAGTATGAGAGGGGATAAAAAGCATATCACCTTTTTCTAAAATTTTTTCATCACTATTCACAAGCAAGAGAGCTTGCCCTTCCAAGACCACTACCCACTCATCTTCATCTTGTATATACTCTATAGGCTCTATATCAGCAGAACTGACAATCCTAACTATCTTGATGTTTTTCTGTTCTAGTAGAGTAGTGAATGACTCTCCTGTCTTTGGTACCTGAAAATCAAAGAGGTTCATTAGTAGCTCATCTGTATCTTATCTACATCATCCCAAGTCATACTTTTTTTTGCTGTTCTATGGGAGAGTATATGGTCTATGTATCTAGCAAAGACATCTGTTTCTATATTTAGCTTTGTGCCTACTTTGTAGTTTTTCATTAGAGTGTTTTTTAGTGTGTGAGGTATGATAGTTAGTCTGAAGCTATCAGCATATACATCATTGACAGTTAGAGATATACCATCTATAGTGATGGAGCCTTTTGGGATGATGTGAGCTATGTACTTTGGTTCAACTTTGATGATGAAGTCGGTGGCATTTTCTCTAGGTGTTATCTGCGAGATAGTACCGATACAGTCTACATGACCCTGCACGATATGCCCCTCAAATCTATCACTCATCAGCATAGCAGGTTCTATATGCACCTCAGCAGATATCTTGCTCTCATCTATGATAGACCTAGTCTCATCTGCAAGCTCTAGAGCAAAGCCATCAGAATTTACCTTGATGACAGTCAGACATACTCCATTGATAGCTATGGAGTCACCTAGCTTTGCTTTATGCTTGGAGCGTATAGCTAGGATGTTGTTTTGATAGCTTTTTACGGTAGCTATTTCTCGTATGAGTCCTGTGAACATGAGTTATTCCTTGATTATTTAGGTAAATTATAGCAAATAATTTTGATTCAAATCATACTTTGTTATAATCTTACCAAATATTTAATAAGGAACTATATGTTTTTAGGTTTAATTATTACAGGCATTATATTTTCAACTGTATCAAATATCAATAATATCAAACAAAATAATGCTAGAAAAATATCTACGCAAGATATGATATATTCAGCAAAAGTTGCAAATGATAAACAACAGTATAATGAGGCTATTATTATACTAGATAAAGTAATAAAAAAGAGTCCAAAACATAAGAAAGCATATTATCTAAAGGGACTTAATTATACCAAACTCAAGGATTATGATAGAGCTTTGGTATCATTGCATAAAGCAATTTCATTAGATGTAAATGACTCTGTACCATATAATTATATCGGTATTGTATATTATGAACAAGAAAAATATAAAGAAGCAAAAAAATGGTTTTTGGAATCATTAAAGAAAGATAATTTATATCATAAAGCTCTCTATAATTTAGGCAACACTTATTATATAAATAAAGACTATAAAATAGCATTGAAATGGTATAAAAAAGCCTATAGTGTTGAGAAGAATGAAAAAGACATACTTGTATATATGGGTAATTGCTATAGTTTCTTAAATCAGCCTCTTTTATCAATACAAACCTATAAAAAAGTATTAAAGCTTGAACCAGAGAATTATATGATGTATTATTATATGGCTTATGATTTTATGAGTATTAAAGACTATGAGAATTCTGAGAAATATTACATTATATATATTAGCAATAGTGAAAAAAATAAAATCACCTACGACCCGTATGTAAATCTATTTGAGATAGAGCTAATACAAAATAAACCGTTTCATAAGCAAATAGAAAAAGATTTCTTAAATAAATTTGATTCTTATTCTAGAGGTGTAATGATATATGAGATGTTGAAAATATTTCAAAAACTCTCTATTGGTGATAAAGTTGATTTAAATATATGGCAAGATAAATATAGAGATATGGATATAGAAAAATGGAATTTTTCTTTTATAGATATATGGGTAAAAAAAGAAAAAAATTCAAATGTAAAATTCAAACTTATGGAAGCAACTCGGATATTTAAAAATCATAAAAAATAGCAATATAACCTTACTTCGCTATAATTGCAACAATTTAAAACTCATACAAGATATGAGAGTTCTTAAGGTCTAAAATGAATTACGATGTCATAGTTATAGGTGGTGGTCATGCAGGGATAGAAGCTTGTTTGGCTAGTGCTAGGATGGGAGCGAAGACGCTACTCATTACCATACTAGTAGAGCAGATAGGGGCATCATCTTGTAACCCTGCTATCGGTGGGCTTGCCAAAGGTCACCTAGTCAAAGAGATAGATGCACTAGGTGGTGAGATGGGGCTCTGTACTGATGCTACTGGTATACAGTTTCGTACTCTCAATGCCTCCAAAGGTCCAGCAGTGAGAGGATCTCGTGCTCAGATAGATATGGATGAGTACCGAATATATATGAGAAATATAGTCCTAAATACTCCAAATCTAGATGTCAAACAAGAGATAGCAGAAGATCTTATCATAGAAGACAGTGTAGTACAAGGTGTTACGACGCAACTAGGCAACAGATACATAGCTCCAAAAATCATCATCACAGCAGGAACTTTCCTCAATGGACTCATACATATAGGTGACAAGCAACAGGCCGCTGGCAGACAGGGTGAGATGCCCTCTATCGAGCTAGCAGAGTCATTGAAGAGCTTAGGATTTGATATAGGACGACTCAAGACTGGTACTTGTGCTAGGATAGATGTGAGTAGTGTAGATACTTCTGGTATGGAGCAGCAACCTGGAGATGTGCCTCCTATACCCTTCTCATTTCGTACGGATAGAGCCACATTCAATCCCACTCAGCTACCATGTTTTGTAGCATATACCAATGAGACTACTCATGAGATCATAGAGAACAACTTTGACAGAGCACCACTGTTTTCTGGGCAGATAGAGGGTGTGGGACCTAGGTACTGTCCTAGTATAGAGGATAAGATTAGCAGATTCCGTGATAGACCACGCCATCAGATATTTGTAGAGCCTCGGACTATAGATGCTACAGAGTTTTATATCAATGGCATGAGTACATCTCTGCCTACTGATATCCAGCTAGAGATGCTTCACTCCATAGAGGGTATGGAAGAGGCAAAGATAGTACGATATGGCTATGCCATAGAGTATGACTACATACAGCCTACAGAGCTACGCCATACACTAGAGACCAAGAAGATATCAGGACTATACTGTGCAGGTCAAATCAATGGCACTACAGGCTATGAAGAGGCAGGAGCACAGGGACTTATGGCTGGTATCAATGCAGTGAGAAGTCTGCGAGATGAAGAGCCGTTTGTATTAGGGCGTGATGAGGCATATATCGGTGTGATGATAGATGATTTGGTGACTAAGGGGACAAAAGAGCCGTATCGTATGTTTACCTCTCGTGCTGAGTATCGTCTGCTACTTCGTGAGGACAATGCAGATATACGGCTATCTCATTATGGCAAGAGGCTTGGACTTTTAGCTGGTGAATATATGGAAAGAGTAGAGAAGAAAAAGGTTGATCTCCAAGAGGCTTTAACTTTTCTCAAAGAGAACACTGCAACCCCTACCAAAGAGTTCTTAGCAAAACTAGAAGCCATAGGTGCAGTCAAGATAAATGATGTGACATTCTGGATAGATGTCATAGGTCGTGGTGAATTTGATAGAGAGAAGTTGACTGCACTTC
Organism: Sulfurovum sp.; assembly: GCA_030626265.1. Classification (GTDB taxonomy): domain Bacteria; phylum Campylobacterota; class Campylobacteria; order Campylobacterales; family Sulfurovaceae; genus JAAXPZ01. The sequence continues at coordinate 6,354 of DAOUPF010000013.1, read as the reverse complement.
TGCCTGATTTTGATAGATATAGTGATGAGGTCATAGAGCAGATACTCGTAGAGGCAAAGTACAGCAGATACATAGAAAAACAGCAAAAGCAGATACTGCGTATGGAAGATATGCTCAAGATAAAAATCCCAGATACCTTTACCTATGCCAACATCTCAGGGCTTAGCAATGAGATAGTAGAAAAGCTGACCAAGGCTACACCACCTACACTATTTGCCGCATCACAGATATCTGGTATCACGCCATCTTCACTAGAGATAATCCATGTCTATATCAAGATGAGCCAAAAGGGTAAGTTTAAAAATGAGAGTTAAAAGGAAAATAAAATGAGACACTTTTTACTCATATGTATTGCCAGTATTTATCTTTTTGCTACACCGCAACTAGGTGAGACTTTTATAGTAGATAAAAAAAGATATCAGATACATGAAAATCCTCTATCATCATATATTTATGATAAAAAAATAGAGTTTGCTGGTACATGCTCTGCTTGTTGGAGAGGATATCATGGCACATGGAAGATGGAGGATGATTATCTATATATCATCAATCTTATTGAGTGCACATGCTCTTCAGATGAAAAAGAGATACCTCTATCAAAGTTATTTCCCAAGCAAAAAGCCAAAAAAGTAAAAGCTATATGGTTTACAGGAACAATAACTATATCCAAAGGAAGGGTAGTCAACCATACCGATATCGACCATATGCCTATCTATGAGAATGATATACTTTTTAGCTTTAAAAACGGAAAACTTATTGAGAGAAAAGTAGTACTAAACAAAAGTAAGGCACAAATCTTTTTAAATAAACAGTAATTTACTGGTATAACTTTTTCTTAAATGAAAACAAAGTAAAATATAGCTCCAAAATAATACATCAACGAGATAAAAAATGACTTATATATATGCTTATAGCAATTACAAATATGGACTAGATAGGCTTAGACGAATGGCTGTTCTCTATAAAGAGTTAAAGAAACAAGGCTTAGAAGTAGAGATGTTAACCAATGATCATAGAGCATCAGGTGCTGCTAGAGATTTGGGAGTAAAAATCTGTACTACTGTAGAGACGATACTGGATATTGACTTAGTAGCCAAGAGAGGAGATATCCTCATCATAGATTCTCCAGAAGATGATATAGGCAAGATAGAGGTCTATGCTGAGATGTATGAAAAGCTTTACAAAATTGCCAATAGTTGTGATGAACAAAGTCTATATACAGAGCAGATATTACAGATAGAGGCTCTAGTAGCAGAGGAGTATGTAGCCATAACAAGTAGAGAAAAAGAGGATAGAACTCTTCTATTTTTTAGTGATAGTGACTCGGATAAATATCTTCTCAAAAATGCAGACTTCTTCCAGTCATTTGGTTTTGAACTACTCTTAGGAGAGTATTTTTATGTAGATTATGAGTCTGACTTAGAAGATACTTTTAGCAAAATACATGAATCAGAAGAGTATATGGATTTGATATCCAATAGTAAAACTATCGTAACATCTTCTGTACAAACTGCATATGAAGCATATAGTTCTGGAGCAAATATAGTTTATCTAGATTGTAGTGATTTGGATATATGTATCAAAGAGCATATGGAAGAGTTAGGTATATCTATAGTCGATATGTTTGATACAAAAGAGTTAGAAAATGCTATAAAAAATAGTATGAATCATACAAAAAGACTCCTATTCAAAACAAGAGAATTAGCAGAGTTAATAGCAAAATAAGTAACCTTTTTTCACACCAAAATATAAAAACTGATAAATAATATTGATAAATGATTGACATCAATATCATTTAAAATAAATTCCCGTATAATCTACAATCGAAAATTTTATACAAAGGATAGCTATGAGTGATAAGAGTAGCGAAAGACGACAGTTTATTACTGGTCTTGGTCTTGCTGGCTTTACTGGACTGGGTGCAATAGGTGCACTTTATGCAGCAAAACGAAGCTGGGATCCATTGCCAAGTGTCAAATCAGCTGGTTTTACAACCATTGATGTAAGCCCAGCAAAAGAGAATCAGTTGGTAGTAGAAAAGTGGAGGGGTAAACCTATCTTTATCCTGAAAAAATCTGCAGAGATGAAGAAAGACAAGAGAGATCTTGTTATTGGTGGTGCAAACTATCATATCTCTATTGGTCTCTGTACACATCTTGGTTGTATCCCGTCTTATAGACCAGATAGCCATGACTTTTTGTGTGCCTGTCATGGTGGCGAGTTTGATGCGAGTGGAAATGTAACAAAGTCACCGCCACCAAGCCCACTAGTGATTCCTCCATTCAAAATAGATGGAACAAAGCTTGTACTTGGCGAAGAAGGCCCAGAGTACAAAAAGCTAAAAGACGCCGGTCTTACGGCATAAGGGAGAGTAGATGGCACATTTTAAAAAAGCAAATAGCTTGAACGAGTGGATGGATCAGAGACTTGGCGTTAATACCCTAAAAAAAGTCATGCAGAGTGAGTACTGGATTCCAAAAGATATCAATTTCCTATGGGCAATGGGTATGGTTTTGGCAGCTACATTTGGTATATTGGTAGTGAGTGGTATATTCTTGTTGATGTACTATATCCCAGATACTAAACTTGCATTTGATAGCGTAAACTATATAACTATGACTGAAGTTGGTTATGGTTGGTTATGGAGACATGTTCATGGTATCGGTGCATCATTGGTGTTCCTTATCATATATATTCATATGTTTACAGGTATATATTATGGTTCATACAAGCGTGGTCGTGAGTTGATCTGGCTATCAGGTATGCTTCTTTTTGTTCTGTTTTCAGCAGAAGCATTCTCAGGATATATGCTTCCATGGGGTCAGATGAGTTATTGGGCTGGTATGGTTATTACTAACCTATTTGAAGGTTTCTCTCCAGACTTTGCTGGTGGTGCACTTAATTCTCCAGCTCTTGTCGAGTGGATTAGAGGGGATTATGTTCCTGATCAAGCATTCTTAGGTAGATTCTTCATGTTGCATGTTTTCTTGATGCCACTGATGATAATCGGAGTTATCGTGCTTCACTTTGGTACACTTAGATTACCACATGTTAACAACCAAGAGGGTGCAGATATAGACTTTGATGAAGCTGCAGCACTTTGGAAAGCAGGAAACAAAAAAGAGTCAAAAGTTATTCCATTCTCACCAGTATTCTTGAGTAAAGATGTCTTTGTGCTGGGTGTATATTTCATACTATTCTTCTATCTAGTATTTTATAACTTCTCATTCGCGATGGATCCAGTAAACTTTGATCCAGCAGATGGACTTAAAACTCCAGCACATATTTATCCAGAGTGGTACTTCCTATGGAGTTATGAGATTTTACGACCATTTAGTAAAGACCTTGGATTGCTAGCATTTATATTTGCTCAGGGTATATTCTTTGCACTTCCGTTCTTAGATAGAAGTCCAAATGTTGCTCCAGCAGGTAGAAGAGGATTGTTCAATATATGGTTCTGGATTCTATTGATTGATTGTATTATCTTGACATTTATGGGTAAACTTCCACCAGAGGGTATCTGGAATGTTATTGGCTTCTGGGCTGCTATTACATTCTTTGCACTATGGATAGCATTGCCAATCATAACAATGTTAGAAAAAAAGAAATAAGGAGCAGATGATGAGAGAATTAAAAATATTTGCAGTAGTAGCAATCTTTTCAGGTATCTTGTACTATGGTGTTGAGCCATTTGCTCATGGTCAGATGCATAAACATGTTGATAGCAATGGTTTAGTATATGATGGTAAAGCTGATATAGCAGAAGCATCTAAAGATAAAAAAGAGGCCAAAACAAAATTTTGGGCTGAAGTAGCAGAGATCGCTAAGCTCAAAGGTGACGTGGCTGCTGGTGAAGGTGGCTATGCTATGTGTATGGGATGCCATATGGATGGAATACCAAATATGGGGGGCGTTGTTCCTCCTAGCCTTGAGCATGCTGGTGCAATCTATGACAAAAACTATCTAATAGCTTTAGTAAAAGATCCAGCAATGGCATCAAATGTTGATCACAAGTATGCTGATACTATGATGCACCCTATGGGTTCTGTTGGTTCAATGTTTCCAACACCACAATCTATTGCTGATGTTGTAGCATACTTACAAGCTAAGAAGGCTGGAGATGTTACACCAAAAGTAGCATATGAAGAGGCATGTATGAGATGTCATGCAAACCGATATGGTAAGCTAACTCATCTCGGAACTGCTCCAGTAACCAAGAGTAATATTATGACTGGTTATGATGTTGAGGGTATGAAGTTCAAGCAAAAAGTTGCTGAAGAGCAGGCTCTAGTAGCTGCTTATATGGGCAAATTACCACCAGATTTATCTATCATATATCGTGCACGAAGTCATCACTTTTTGGAGACACTTATCGAGAATCCTCAAGGACAGCTAGCAGGAACAGCTATGCCTAGAGTTGGTCTCAATCAAAATGGTATGGACAAAGTCATGAAATATCTTCAAGAGACTGGAGACCCTAGCAAGCCAAAGCGTGAAGCTCTTGGACCATGGGTAATTGGTTTCTTTGTTATATTTACGATACTAGCGTATCTATGGAAGCAAGCACACTGGAGAGATTTACATTAGTAGGTCGATCCAATCTCCACTCAGTTGTATCTGAGTGAGGGGACACAGCTTTAATTTGCTTTGCAAATTCAACCAATGTCCCCTCTTGTATTAAACTCTTCACTACATTTGCACCGTTCAGCCAAATCTACAACAAACTCAAGCAAAACTTATAATTAATTTCTAATTTCTAATCACTAACTTCTAATTCTTGATAAAAGTCACCCCTTTTTTATCTGTATTTCGATACTCTATTTCAAAATAACATATTGGATTATAAATGCTTATAGATGGACATGGACGAGAAGTCAATTACCTTAGAGTTTCAGTTACTGAGAGATGTAACTTTAGATGTCAGTATTGTATGCCTGAGAAACCATTTTCATGGGTTCCTAAAGAGAATCTACTATCATTTGAAGAGCTGTTTTTGTTTATGAAAGTTGCTATGGATGAGGGTGTAAATAAGATTCGTATCACTGGTGGAGAGCCACTGTTGCGTCATGACTTGGATAGCTTTATCCGTATGATACATGACTATAAACCAGATATAGATTTGGCTCTTACTACCAATGGCTATCTACTACCAGAGATGGCACAAGATCTCAAAGATGCAGGACTAAAGCGTATAAATGTATCACTAGACACTCTTAAACCTGCAGTAGCATCATATATAGCACAGAAGAATGTACTAGCAAAAGTACTTGATGGTATAGCTATAGCACAAGAGGTAGGTCTAGGAGTCAAGGTAAATATGGTTCCTCTCAAAGGTGTTAATGATGGTGAGATTTTGGATGTTATGGAGTTTTGTAGAGAGAGAGATATCAGAATTCGTTTCATAGAGTATATGGAAAACTCCTATGCCAGTAGTGATATAGAGGGAATGCATGGCAAAGAGATACTAGAGATTATAAAACAGAAATATACTATCAGACAGCTAGGTCGTGAGGGTGCTAGCCCATCTTTCAACTACGAGATACAGGAAAATGGCTATATATTTGGACTCATAGACCCACACAAACATGATTTCTGTGAAAACTGCAACCGTATCAGACTCACAGCAGAGGGCAATCTAATTCCTTGTCTATATTTTGATGAAGCACTCAGTATATCTGAGTCAGTAAAAGCAGGTGATATCCAAGCTGCCGCAGATGTACTAGCTACAGTACTAAAAGATAAGCCCAAAGAGAACCGCTGGAGCGATGAAGATGGTGAAGGAGATAGAGAAGTATCTGCTAGAGCATTTTATGAGACTGGGGGGTAGGTTTATAGTCTCCCTTAAATAATACCAAAAAATCATTTTATTAAAAATACTATCATATTTAGATATCATATACAAAGCCTTAAAGTGAAATAATATAAAGGGTTAAATATGCAAAAAGTGATAATAATACTACTCATCTTAGTCCTAAGTGGGTGTACTTCAGATATAAAGATAGAAAAAAATATCCTTAAAGTTTCATCTAGTAAATATAGCTTCCATAAGGTATGGAAACAAGTTACTTCTGATAGACTGAAAGTTTTGCCTCAAGATGAGGTATCATATGGCAAGCTCTATACATGGAGTAGAAATATCATCCTAGAAGATGCGAAGAGGACACTAGAGGATAGGTCTGATATACGAGAGTATTTTGATAAGCTAGCTCATCCTAATGGTATCTGTTTGAGTGGAGTTTGGGAGATTTATAAGGAGAATCCCTATAGTGGATATTTCACAAAGTCTAGCAGTGCATTGATAATCGCCAGATCATCATCAGCTATGTCGGAGTCTCGACGTGGATAGTTGAGAGC
>DAOUPF010000031.1 GCA_030626265.1 Sulfurovum sp. | reverse complement strand
ATCATCACTCTTGTAGTTTTGCCAAGGAATTTGAGATTTTGTTTTATCACTAGATTCATGTCCAGTAACCACTCTAAAAGAGACTGTAATTCCACGATGTGTGACAGGTATACCAGCATACTCAGGTACTGCTATAGCAGAAGTGACTCCTGGAATAAACTCAAACTTGACACCTCTATCATAAAGGTAAATACCCTCTTCTCCACCACGCCCAAACACAAAAGGATCTCCACCTTTTAATCGTACTACAGTTTCATATTTGAGGGCATTTTGATAGATTACCTCATTTATCTCTTCTTGAGGTAAGGTATGGTGAGAGTCCTCTTTGCCTACATAGACAAACTCACAGCCATTTTTTGCCTCTTTTAGTATATCTGGATTGGCTAGTCTATCATAGATGACAACATCAGCCTCTCTGACTACTCGTAAAGCTTTTACTGTCATCAGCTCTATATCTCCAGGACCTGCTCCTGTTAAATATACTTTCCCCATTAATTATTTCCTTTAGTTTTTTCTTCTGTTAGATAACATGATGGATCCTCTGCCCACATATCTCCATATATCGCATAGGCTCTACTTCTTGAACCTCCATTACAGATATTTAGATACTGACAGTCACTACATTTCCCACCCAAGTCTCTAGGATGTTCACGCAATTTTTGTAATAGCTCTGTCGGCTCATTCGTCCATATATTTGAGAAGTCTTGAGTAAGCATATTGCCTATCTTTACTGGAAAGAATGGGTCAGGCTTGACGAAGCCTTCACTATCTATATTGAGCAGTTTGCGTCCTGCACTGTTCCCTCCCCACTCTACAAGCCGCCTCTTCATTTCATCTGCGTGCTCTGGATACTTTTTGATAAATCTATCATAAAACAGTATTGCATCCATCTCCATATTGCCAGTGACTATCTCTATGTCTCTACCGCTCTCATGATATTCAAAAGCTTTATCTATGATGAAGTTTACAGCACGAATTCTCTGTTCTTTACTCAAATCCATCTCTAGATTGTCCAATCCCCGACCACTATATACTAGATGTGTGATATAGACTTTTGGTATATTATGCTTCTCAGCCAAATCAAATATAAACTCTAAATCATCATATGTATCTTTGGTGATTGTAAATCTGATACCTACTTTTGTTTTCTTGTAGCTGTTGAGTAGATCCACTGATTTCATAGACTCTTTAAATGATCCTTTGAGACCACGAAAAGCATCATGCACATCTTCGCTACCATCTATACTGATACCTACATAATCAAAAGTATCCAAAATCTTCTCTGCATTACTCTTTTTTGTATAGAGTCCATTAGTAGAGAGATAAGTCACAATACCAAGCTCTTTACATCTATCTGCTATATCATATATATCTTTTCTAGTGAGAGGCTCGCCCCCTGAAAAGATGAGAAACTTTACACCATTTGCTTTAAGCTTTGGTAATGTCTCCAAAATATTCTCTGTAGTGTGTGTGTCTACTGAGTCTAGATCAGCCTTGGAGTAACAGTGCAGACAGGATAGGTTACATCTATTAGTAAAGTTCCATATAGCAATGCTACCATCCAAAGAGCGTGCTGGCTTACCCTCTGTAACAGTTTTTAGTAGGTTGGAGAGTCTGAACATTATTTAGCTTCCTTGGTTGTATTATTCTTTTTGTAGCTCAATATATATTTGGTGATTGAATCCATTTCACTCTGTGTGAGTGTAAATGCTGGCATAGCATTTCTCTGATATCCTAGTACTTTAGAGACTGACTTTGGATCAGTTATCATCCCCTTTATCATCTCTGGGCTTCTCTTGGCTGCTATCTGGGCAAATGAAGGGCCAAAAGCCACAGCTGTCTGATGATGACAGCCCCAGCAATATGTCTCAAATACTTTTTTGCCATTTTGGGCGTATATAGAAGTACTAGCACTTACAAACATAATAAAAATCATAATAAATTTATACATTTTTTTATCCTTAACTAATATAGAGATAATAGCAATTTTTTACTGTCCTATCCTTGATTTAAAACAAGGAAAGGTATAAGTGCAAAATATAACTCTTGACATGAATCAAGACAAATTTTATCTGATTTACTATAATTCCATACTTATATTTTACATTACAAAGGATTATTTATGAAATTATGGATTGGGTTACTACTATTATCAGTAACTTCTCACTTACACGCTACTCTAGAGAACCAGACATGTAAAGCTTGTCACCCTACTATATATAAAGAGTATCAAAACTCTATGCACAGCAGATCTTCTATATACAAAGATGTCATACACAAAGCTGTTTGGGATAGACACCCTGCAAAAGCCAAAGGTGAGTATACCTGTGCCAAATGCCACTCACCATCAGACCCTAGCGTAATGAATGATAATACTAAACTCACAGACAACAAAATACAGCAAACGGAACCTATCTCCTGTCAACAATGTCACCAGATAGAGAGTGTGGAAAAACATGCAAAGTCCAACAAAAATATACTTACAACCAAAGAAAAGACTTTCTTTTCAGCGGACATTGCTCTAAAAGGTACAAAAGTAGAGTTTAAAGAAGAGAGCAGTTTTTTTGGTATGTTTACTACAAAGAGCGGATCAGCATATCATGATATAGACTATAGCAATGAAGGCTACTATAATGGAGACTCATGTATGGGATGCCACTCTCACAAACAAAATGCAAAAGGCTTTTTGATGTGTGATTTGGAGGTCAAGCAGGGAGATTCCAAAGATACCTGTATCTCATGCCACATGCCACAAAATAAAGGCTCTATAGCAAATCAAAAAGACACCGTCACTCATGCTTATCATGGAGATAATATACGCAACTCTACACCTACTTACCTATCTAAATATATCAAACTCTCTTTAGATAAAAATGCCAATGGTTTTAATGTAGCTATCAAAAATAAAGCAACACATACACTATTTCCACAATCCCTAAGACTAAATCAACTAAGAGTAACTATAGAAAGATCTGGCAAAGCAATAAAGCTAAAAACAGAATCTTTTGCTAGAGTCATAGGATCCAATGGCAAACCTACTATGCCATGGCTAGCAGATAGTATCATCTCTGATACCTCTATCAAAGCTCTAGAGACTAGAAAAATCAGCTTCGATGCTACTCTTGAAAAGGGTGATACAGTACTAGTAGAGTTTGGATACTATGTAGTCAATCCAAAAGCAGCCAAAATGCTAAATATCACAGATAAAAGTGTTACTGAATTTATCGTACTTACCAAGGAGAGATTTAAGATTTGATTTTATCAATCACTTCTAATAGCTTCTCTCTATTAACTTTCCCATAAAAAGGCTCTGCCAAAAAAGTCTCAACCTCACTGTTAACAAAAAATAGTGAGGGGAAAGAAGTAGAGTAAAATAGCTCTATAGGATAGCTGATTTTACTATCTCTTGTCACTATAACTGAGATCACTTGTTCATTGAGTATATCTACATAATCATGATTCATAAACTCTTTTTTTATCAACTCATTGCAACGTTTACAATCCTCCTCTACCAACAGCACCATCATAGGTTTATGCTCTTTTTTTGCCTTTTCAAGTGCTTTGTTGTAGTCTCCAAGCCATGATATATGGTTGGCATAAACAGATGACAGAAGTAGAGACAAAAAGAGTAAAGCTTTCATGCTATTTTATCTCATACTTTACTAACTCACCCTCAAGTGTTTTAAAAAATGCTACCACCTCATCTATCTGTTTAGGGCTGAACTCTTCACCTATTTGATATTTACTCATGATTCGGACTACCTCTTCCAGCTCTTCTTCTGCACCATTGTGAAAATATGGAGCTGTTTTGGTAATATTTCGTAAAATTGGCACTCGAAACTCTAGGATATTATTACGTCCGAGGAAACCCCCTTTATTTTCGAAAGGGAAAGGGCTATTTTTCAGATTGATATCTGGTGAAAATAGCAACCCAAGATAGTCTGAGGGATAGTTTCTCAAAGGAAACTTTTGAACACTCTGCCCACCTACACTCATACCAGTATGACAACCTTTACAGCCCTTAGTCATAAAAAGAGTCATTCCTCGTTTGGCTTCTGGACTCATAGCACTATTGTTACCATCTAAAAAGTCATCATATGCACCACGAGTCAAAAGTGTCCTCTCATATGCTCCTATCGCTTTTCGTACATTCTCAAAAGTAACCTTCTTTTGAGGAAATATAGCCTTGAACTTTGCCACATATACACTATCTGCATTTAGCCTCTGTTCTACCTCTTGTGGCGTCATATTCATCTCAAAAGGAGCCTGTATTGGACCACCAGCCTGCTCTTCTACATCTATAGCACTTCCATTCCAAAACTGAGACTGTGCCAAAGCAGCATTGAGTACTGTAGGGGAATTTAAGTGAAAAGGATTTTTTCTACCTTGATGCCCTACAGCTACTGCCATATTGTCATCTCCTCCCTCTTCCAAGACATGACATGAGGCACAGTTGATACTCTTATCTTTGGAGAGAAGAGTATCAAAAAACAGCTCTTTACCTAAAGCTATCTTCTCCTTGCTCATAGGATTCTGGGGATTATCTATAACTTCTAATAGCTTTTCATAGCTCGTAGGTATAGATAGCATATTTCCAGAGAGTGCTACCTGACGCAACTGCTCATCATCAAATACCTTGATTACTCTTGATGGCAACATATATGGCAATACCAAAAGAAGTGCCGTCATAATAATAGTTAATATTACTGGATGTAATAACTTTTTCATATATACTCCTCTGACTGTAAGTATATAAGAAATAATAAAAGTTATCAATAGTTCTTTAGCACAAAAAGAATTTTCTTTTAGCAGTAGAGGAATTTTTGTTAAATAAGAGTATTTTTATCTTAATATTGATTTTAGTCAAGAACTTCTTAATAATATTCCGATATATTTCATAAAAAGTAATTAAGAGTCTTTTTATCCTAATTACTTAATTTAAGGATTTTTCATGAAACAAATCATTCTCTTACTAGCTCTTTTTTTAGGGACAAACTTAGTAGCTGACATACAAAAAGGAAAAGCAGTTTATGCTGCAAACTGTGCCATTTGCCATACAGTCAATGGGGGAAGTGCTTTAGGTGCTGATTTTAATATCGTCTCATACACAAGAACCAAAGAAGATATAGAAGCTTATATCAAAGATCCATATTCTATGTATGAAAAGTTTGGATATAGTGCCAATGCTATGCCCACACTACCTTTGGAAGATGAAGAGTTTAGAGATGTTACTGACTATATTGACTCCCTCCAGCCTTTTAAAGAGTGGATGAAAAAGAAAAAGATGTAGAGCTAATGCCTTAAGAGCTCTTTAGGATAAACTCCATATGTCTCAAAAAATAGCTTAGAGAAATGACCCTGATGTTTATATCCTACTATTTTGGCAATCTCACCTATAGTCATAAGCTCCTCTCTCAGGAGCATATTTGCCTCTTCTAGTCTAAGCCTTTGCACATAAGCATAAATTGTACTCTTGTAGACTTTTTTAAATATCTTTTTTAGTTTTGATTCATTAGTGGCACATAAATGTGCTAATATATCTATAGTAGGTGGTGACTTGAAATTATTCAAAAGATGGTTTTTTGCTCTTGAGGCCAGTTTTAGTTCCTCTTCATCTATCCTATCATCTATCATATCCAATAGAGAAAAGCGATGGGTGATAAACTCCATCACCCTTCTCATACAACGAATACTTCTCATATCTTTATCTTCTGATACATGTATGATTTTATCAATGATATATAAAGTCAAGGCATCTATAGGTTGCTGGCTTATCTGCTCCAAGATTATCTCATGTTGTATCTTTTCATACAAGAAGTCTATAGGATCATTTATATCAAAACTTAGATACTGTTTTAAAAAAAAGTCAGCTACAAATAGGATAAATACCTCTGACTCATTTTTGCTATCTATCTTTAGAGAGAAATCTTGCCTAGAGGATCCGTATATAGTGACACTATTCTCTTCTAGCGTACAAGACTCTTCTGTAATATGATTATCTATTGTCAAACTGCCATTTTTGACTACTAGTATCATCACCATACGATCCAAGTTTTTCAAATTTATAATTTTAGTTCTATTATGTAATGATATATCATAGAAAAATATACCATTTGAGATATCAATTTTTTTCATATATTCATCAGTATTTTTAAATATTTTAGTTTTTTGGTATCGTTGTGTTGGTGCGTTAAAGAATAGACTTTCCATTACAGACTATAGTACTCCCGTACTCTTCGTTCAAAATCCTCATCACTAAGCTCTCGCCTCATAGGGATAAATTTACTAGCCTTCTCTCCAGCTGTAGTACGAGCAGGAAAATTATCATCTCTTATAATGTCATAAATCAACCCTGCCATCTCTTGGACATCATTGCCATTGTTTATCTGCTCCACTATATTTGGAGCTAGACTGGATACTATCTTGGCATATGGAGAGTTCTTATCAAAAGTGTCCAAATTAGCAACCAGATTCGATCTTGCAAACTCTGTATCAAAAAAGCCTGGCATAATTGAGTGGACTCTTATACCAAAATCTCTCAACTCATAACGTAGTGAATCTGTGATACCTTCCACTGCATATTTGCTAGAGTTGTACATAGTGAGCAGTGGTAACCCTATCTTACCAAGAAAAGAGCTTATATTTATGATGGTACCACTTTGTTGCATTCTCATGATAGGTATCACCGCTTTACAAACTCTCAATACTCCAAAAACATTGACATCAAACTGAGCTTTCATCTCATTCTCATCTAGCTCCTCTACTGTAGATACCAATCCATACCCTGCATTGTTTATGAGAATATCTATCTTGGGCATATTAGAAATAGCTGTTTTTAAACTATGAGTATCAGTGACATCTAATTTGATAGGAAGTATATTGTCAGATTGTATATCAAAAATCTTTTGGGGTGTTCTACTCCCTGCATAGACTACATACCCTCTATCTGCTAAGTATATAGCTGTAGCCCTACCCATACCACTACTAGCCCCAGTGATTAAAACAACTTCTTTGTCTATCTGCATAATATATTATATCCAAACTCATAATCATAATATTGATAAGAGTCAAATCTATACTTTTATTATAGATACCGCACTATGATTATAGTCAGGCTCTTTAGATAGAGGATCCAATTTATCATCAGTTAGATAATTTACCTCTTTGTGTGAGATAGGTATAAAAATAGTTTTTCTATTTATTTTGGCAATTATCACTTTGGCTCTTAGCTTACCTCTCCTAGAGTGTACTTCTACGACATCCCCATCTGATATATTTAACTCTTCTGCATCTAAACAGTTTATCACCACAAACTCTAGAGCTTTATGCTTCAAAAGGCTTTTTAGCTGTGCTGTTTTAGTGCCAGTGTGCCATTGGTCTCTAGTTCTACCTGTGATAAATAAGTATGGATAATCTTTGTTTGGCTCTTCTGATAAGTTATCATTTTGTATGAAAAAAAGATTTGCTTTTTTGTTAGATGTCAAGAATCTATTCTCTTTATAAGTGTCTTCACCCCATACAAAAGGACTCTTTTCAAGGCTCTGATAGTTCGCCTCAAATATATTTAAATGCTGGTTGATACTCAATCTTGTCATCTCCTTATACTCTTCAAAAACCTCTTGTGAATCTTTAAAATTAAAAGCATCTTCATAGCCTAGATACTGTCCAAGTCTTGCAAATATTTCCCAATCTTGCAAAATACCATCTTTAGGTTCAAAGCTTTTTACTCTTGTTATTGTTCTATCCATGTTAGTTTGTGTTCCATCTTTTTGACCAAATGGAACAACAGGTAGCTGTATATGTGCATAGCTAGAAGTGGCACTCCCACTATATGCATTGATTTCTACTACTAAACCTATTTTTTTAAATGAAGCTTCTACAAAGTGTCTATTAGGCAAATGATATATAGGATCAGTATGCGCTATAATCAATATATCAAGCTCCTCTTTCTCTGCTTGTTGTATCATCTCATATGCTGTAAATCCATGTTGTTTTGTTAGTCTATTTGTATTCCAAAACTTAGACACTTTATCACAACTATCTTCATCAAAATCCAAATGAACGGCTAATGCAGTACTTAGTCCACCTACTTCTCTGCCACCCATAGCATTTGGCTGACCTGTTAAGGAGAATGGACCAGAACCTTTTTTATTAATCTGTCCTGTGATTATATGTAGATTATTAACTGCCAAATTTTTATCTACTCCTTGCACTGATTGATTTAATCCCATTGTCCATGCAGTTATAATATTGTCACTCTGTACAAAAAGCTCATAAAAATGTTTAAACAACTCTCTGTCTATACCTATACTCTCAAGCAAAATATCACTATCCAATAGTAATATTTTATCCCTATACTCATCAAAGTTATTACTATGCTTTTCTATAAATTCTCTATCTATATTATCACTCTTTATCAATTCTTGTGCCAGAAAATTTAGCAAATCAATATCTGTACCTACTCTTAAAGGAATATAAATATCGGCGATACTAGCTGTCATAGTAAACCGAGGATCAATAACTACAACTTTCATACCATTTTTTTGTGCTTTTTTGATTTTATTATGTAACACCACATGAGCTTCAGCAGGGTTAGATCCTATGATGATTATAAGATTAGCATGATCTATATCTGTTATACGAACGGGTACAAAGTCTGCACCAAAAGATTTTTTGTAGCC
The DNA here is from genome assembly GCA_030626265.1 of Sulfurovum sp. Taxonomy (GTDB): domain Bacteria; phylum Campylobacterota; class Campylobacteria; order Campylobacterales; family Sulfurovaceae; genus JAAXPZ01. The sequence goes on along the minus strand of DAOUPF010000031.1, from coordinate 487 downwards.
AACTACAGCACTGGCCATACAAGTCCTTGAGTTAGTATCACAATTAGAAGTTCCTATAAAACCTTTTGCCAATTTGTTAGCGACATAATAATCCTCATTAAGCATCTGTCCAGATAGATAAAACCCTACTCTTTTTGGATTAGTGCCCTTTATCTTCTCAGCGATATATTTTAGACTATCCTCATAGCTAGATTTTTCAAACTGATCAGATATAGAATCTCTTTTTTTAACTTCCAATACTCTATTTTTATATATTGTTTTTAGCTGAGATATACCTTTCGCACAGCTCATTCCAGCGTTCACTGGATAACACTTTAGCCCTTTCAAAGCTCCATTTGTTATTTCAAGTTTACAGCCCACACCACAATAGGCACATACTGTCTGCTTCATATTTTATACTATTTTCATAACAATTTCATCAATACTCAACAGAGAGAGTACCCTATCATCATAAGACTCAAAACTCTCTTCAGCTAATCTATCATTT
>DAOUPF010000028.1 GCA_030626265.1 Sulfurovum sp. | reverse complement strand
TCTGATTTCAAGTTGCTATCTGGCATTCTTTTTTGTGTGTGGATAAAGTCAGGGAACTTTAACGGATCTCTTATAAAAAAGACTGGTGTATTATTGCCCACTATATCCCAGTTCCCCTCGTTAGTATAAAATTTCGTGGCAAAACCTCTAGGATCTCTAGCCGTATCCGCAGAACCCCGTTCACCTCCAACTGTTGAAAATCTTGTAAAAGTTCTTGTCTCTTTACCTACTTTGGAAAAAATATCAGCTTTAGTATAGGCTGTAATATCCTGCGTCACAGTAAAAGTACCATGAGCACCTGCACCTTTGGCATGAACAACTCTTTCAGGTATTTCTTCTCTGTCAAAATGTGCTAATTTCTCCTGAAGATATACATCTTGCATCAACACGGGTCCACGAGAACCTGCTGTTAATGAATTTTGATTGTTATCTACTTTTCTACCGTTTGCTGTTGTTAAATCTACTTTTTTCATAATTTATCCTTTTAAAATTATTTAATAATCATTTATCCTATAGTGATATCATCACACGCTTTTTTAAAGTACTCTTGACCAGCTTTACATAATGGACAGGTCTTGGGTGCTTTTTTACCTCTGTGGACATGCCCACAAACTTCACAAATATACTCTTCGTTATTCTCACTATCAAAGAAACCTTCTACTTCAAGTGCCTCTTTTAGTGCCAAGTACTCCCTCTCATGTTCCACTTCAACTTTACCGATGGCTCTAAAAAGTCTTGCGATATCAGCCAAACCTTCTTCTTTTGCAATAGCTGCAAAGTTAGGATACATCTCTTCATGCTCATAACGTTCACCATCAGCTGCATAGACAAGGTTCTTCTTGGTAGTATCTAGCTCTATATCATTTACCAGTTTATTATAAGCTTTGAACTCTGCCATAGCATGATATTTCTCATTATCCGCCGCCTCTTGGAAATGTCGTGCGATTCTATGTAATCCCTCTTCAAAAGCAACGTCTGCAAAAAACTCATACTTATTTCGTGCTTGTGACTCACCTGCAAATGCTTTCATAAGATTTACTGCTGTTAAATTCTTAGTTACACACTCCATCTCTTCTCCACAACAAACTAGTATTCCTACACCAACCTCTTGTACCTCTATTTCACTACTACATTTGCTACATTTGTATGTTTCATATTGTCTCACTCTATACTCCTTTTATTTTACTAAGGATAATTATTATCCTTTAGGAAGTATAGCTTTTCTAAACTTAAAGGATAATTATTATCCTTTAGAAATTATATATATATTATAAAAATTATTTGGGTTAAAATAAAGCTTTGGATTGCTATTTAAGCCTATTTTTGACTTAATCCTGAATTATGTAATAGAATTATAAAAGAGTACTTAGTGCTTGTATTTAGGGTATTTAGAAGAAATTTGAGTTTAACCCAAAGATTAAGCGATGATTTCTTGTGAATGTCCTAGAGACAATGACTTATGCTAGTTTTGTAATCTCTATTGTATATTTCGGGTTAAAAGACTATAGTTATATTTTTTATCCATCCAAACGACAAAAGAAAAAATAAGGAATAACAGTACATTTTAGCGAAGCTAATCTTGATAATATTTGGGGTTTGTTACGTTACAGCACTAATCCTGAGTTTCAATATAATCTTTTTTACAGGCTAACTCTAAACTATTTGTTGGAGTTTCTCCACTTAAGAACTGTTTCATATTCTCTAAAGAGATCTGCTGTATCCTCTCTAGTGCTTCTTTGGTATAATATGCCATATGTGGCGTATGAAGAATATTTTCTTTTTGAGAAAGTAAAATATCACTATCTACATCACAAGCAATAGTATTTGATAAAGTCTGATAAAGTGATTTTTCCATAATCTCATATCGGGCGATATTGATGATGATACACTCTTTTTTTAGGAGCAGAACATTTTTTTCATGTATGATATTTTGTGTAGCTGGTGTCAAAGATAAAGCCAGCATCAGCATATCTGCTTTTTTCATCACTTCCTCTAAAGAGGTGAATGTTATTCCTAGTGTATCAAAAATGGGCTTTTTAGTTCTAGAATATCCCAAGATATCCATACCAAATCCTTTAGCAATCTTAGCAATCTGCAAGCCAATAGTACCCAGCCCAAGAATACCAATAGTTTTACCAAATAGCTCTGTTCCTTGGAGGTCAAGGTAGTTAAAATTATCATCTTTACTACGCTGTAAGACAATATGTGTCTTTCTTATAGCAGTAAGTAGTAAGGAAAAAGCAAACTCCGCCACAGGTGGTCCTGCATATCCTGCAACATTACTGACTATAAGACTTCTTTGATAGAGTTCAATACATTCAAGATGCTCAAAACCTGTTGATCTCGTCTGCAGATAGCAAAGCTTTGGAAGTTTATCTAAAACCTTATCACTTATACGAGAGTGTATAAATACAGAAATAACTTCATAGTTTTCACTCTTTATCAAAGCATCTTGAATTGTTTTTTCAGAAAAGAAGAGTTCATAACCTTTCAGTTTTGATTCAAAAAAGGCCCTTTCTCCATCTTTTATTTCAAAAAATGCAATCTTCATACTGTCTCCTTTTTATTATTCCATCTATTGATAGATTATAACATTATCCAAAGTTATGCATAGATTTATTTTTTATTTTAAGCCAGATTATGCAATAGAATTATAAAAATAGTGCTTAGTGCTTGTATTTAGGGTGTTTGCAAGAAATTTGAATTTAACCCAAAGGTTAAGCGATGATTTCTTGTCAATGCCCTAGATACAATGACTTGTGCTAGTTTTATAATCACTATTGCATATTTCGAGTTTAATATGTAAAGTTTTGAAAGAACTATAAGAGGTAATAGAAATAGACATAGTATATATGTTATACTATTGGAGAATCTTGGAGAAAACAACCTCCAAAGTTTACTAAAATCAAAATATTTAGGAGTAGTTATGGCATTTTTCGATCCTCTAAAAAGGCAACTTCGTTCAGTAATCCAATGGGATAATGAAGACTCTAATACACTTTTCTATCGTTGGACTGACAACGGTGATGAGATCAAAAACGCATCCAAACTCATAGTAGGACCAACTCAGGGTTGTATTCTTGTGTACGAGGGGAAGATTAGAGCTGTATTTCACAATGAGGGTCTTTTCAATATCAAAACTTCCAACATACCTTTCATCACTACACTCAAAAAAGTTATGCAATTTTTTGAGAGTGAGCATAAGGCTGAGTTTTACTTTTACAAAAGAAGTATTATGGCTGACCAAAAATGGGGTACTGTCGCACCTATCAAATATATAGACCCTGTTTATGAGTTTCCAGTAGAGCTGTTTGCTTTTGGAAACTATAGTTTACAGATAAAAGACCCAAAAAGCTTTTTCGTCTCTATCGTAGGAGAGCAAGAGTATTTTGGAGCAGATGAGCTTAGAACTATTATAAATGCCCGATTAGTTCATCCTATGAGTGATATGTTCGCAGAATCCAAGATATCATACAACCACATAGATGCTCAGAGAGAAGAGCTAGGAGATATGCTCAGAGAGAAGCTAGATACGGAGTTTGATACTTTAGGCTTCTCTTTGGTTGACTTTAGGATAGAGGGGACAGAGTTTGACGATGAGACAAAAGGGCGAATAAGCAAGATAGCAGATACGCAAGCAACTCACTACGCTGCAAAAAGCGTAGGAGTCAGCTACAAAGATATGAGACAGCTAGATGCTCTCAACGACGCAGCTACCAATGAAGCTGGAGCCGCTGGTGTATTTATGGGAGCAAATGCTGGGAATATGCTCTCTCCTAGTCTTAGTGAACCACTTGAAAATAACCAAACTACAGAACGCACTGCTACACAAAGACTAACTCATCTAAAAGAGATTTTTGAAGCAGAGCTAATCACAGACACAGAGTATGAAAAGAAAAAACAAGAGATTCTGGATACACTATAGATGAGATGCAAATTCTGCTCTGCTCCACTGCCTAAAAGTGGACTCATCTGTGACTACTGTGGTCAAAGAAATCCACTAAATATGAGTATACTATCCAAAAATGACATTATAAAAGAGGGATTAAAGACACACATCTGTCCAGTATGTGAAGTAAGCTTTGAGCGTATAAACATAGGTATCAAAGATGAAATCATAATCCAGAGGTGTAATGACTGTGATGGTATATTTATATCTGAAGATGACTTACAAAAGACTATAAAGCATCATACAGGAGAAGTAGTCTCGATAGATCATAAGATACTACAGTTTATACTCAATAACCCAAGACACAAAACAGAACTTGTAATTAGATATAGAAAATGTCCTATATGTGAAAATACTATGCAAAGAATTAACTATAAAACTGTAAGTGGTGTAGTTATAGATAAATGTCACAAACATGGTGTATGGCTTGATGGTGGAGAACTACAACAGCTCTTTGAATGGCAACAAGTAGGTGGAGAACTATACCTAGAAAAAAATAAAAATAAAAATAAAAATAAAAATAAAAATAAAAATAAAATAAAAAGAGAGAGTAGCAAAAAAGATAATTATAGAAGACAATCTTTTGAATATGCAAGACCATCTAATACATATTTTAGTCCCTTAGATGATTTCTTTACTTGGATACTAGGAGGATAATACTCCCCCTACTCTATCTTAAAACTTCCCAAACAACCAAAGCCTGTACATGCTCTCTCACATCATGACATCTCACGATACTAGCTCCATGCTCTACTGCTCTTAAATGTATAGCTATAGTTCCCGATAGTCTCTCTTCTGGGGTACTTGGAGTTATCTTATCTATCATAGATTTACGACTAGCCCCAACTAATACTTCACATCCAAAAACTCCAAAATGTACCATGTTCTTGATGAGTATGATATTGTGTTCTAGAGTTTTACCAAAACCTATGCCAACATCAAGAATGATATTTTCTCTATCAAGTCCCAATGATTTGCACTTAGCTATACGCTCTTCAAAAAATTGACTCACCTCTACCATTACATTATCATAGCTAGGGTTTTTCTGCATAGTTTGAGGAGTGCCTTGCATATGCATGATACAGAGTCTTGCTTTATATTTTAGGGCTAACTTTATAATACTTTCATCACTAGCTCCTGTGATATCATTGATGATTGTAAATCCAGAGCCCAGTGCATACTCTACTACCTCTGGCGTATAACTGTCTATAGAAAATATCACTTTTTCATGTAATCTATTTTCTTTTATCGCATCACAAATAGGTTTGATGCGTTTGAATTCATCTAGCTCACTGACCGTTTTAGCATCTGGACGAGAAGAGACTGCACCTATGTCGATGATATCTGCTCCATCTTCTATCATCTTATTTATTTGAGCGATAGCATCATCAGCTAAAAATCTACTACCCTCAAAAAAGCTATCATCATTGGCATTTATCACACCCATGATTTTAGTCGGATACTCTTTTGTCTTTAAAAACCTATCAAGCTCTTTAGCTATAGTTTTGAGTCCAAAAGGCTGAGATAGCTCTTTTTGGGATAGTATCTTCATATGTTTTCTACTACCTATGAGTATACAGTCAAAACTATCTGCTTCACAAGTAATCACTCCTTTTGGTACGGCTAACTCTGCTCCGATACTTAGGGCATCTTGTTTGAGGATATTTACTGCTGGAGTTTTGAGGTCTTTGATGTAAAAGTATAGAAGCTCCATCTTGTTGGCTATGATACTAACCCCTCCACTCTCTACACCTAGAGCTTTGAGTGCTGATTTTTTATCTTTGATATCTCCGAGTTTATAAATATACATATATAAATCTCCTTATGGTTTTATCGTTTTTTTCTTGCTAAGAGCTTGAGCAACAATCCTGTCAATATAAATGATGGGGGTGAGCCACGATCTAATGCTTTTACAGAGTCTCTCATGACATTTAGTGTCTTCTCATCTAAATTGTATCTCTGTGAGAGTATAGCAGTTTTTCCTATCTGCTCTACTAGCTCTTTGGCTTTACTGGCATTTATCCGTGAGTGCTCTTGGATAAAGTCATAAACCAAGCGAATATCCAAACGCATCATATCAAGAGCTAGATCTGGTATATCTAATGACTCATTTAGTATCGTGATAGGCAAACGAGATCTAATAGTAGGTAGGATTATAGCTTTTGATGTAAAGAGAAGTATAAACTCTTTTTTAGGTGGTGGTTCCTCTATGACTTTGAGTAGCCTATTTTGTACTATAGCAGAAAAGTTGTCAGCTGCTAGGACTATGATAGTCTTCTCTTGACTAGCCATATATGCCTTTTCTATAGCTAGTTTGACATCATCTACAAGGAAGTTTCCCTCTCTTTGAATGACTACAAAGGTCTCATTATCTATAGCTAGATTGCGTAGCTTTGTTATAGTATCATCAAAATGAGTAGTGATTATAACTTGGCTATGGAGTATCATTAGTCTATTTCTATCTGTCCATACAGTACTGCTTCTACAGTCTTGTCAAAAAGTTTATAGAGCTGTATGAGCTTGATATCTAATAGTGAATCACTATCCCTAAAAGGAAAACTATTAGGAACTTGATCATTCATTACCCATAGAAAGTTATCATCATTTCTATATGGTAGCTTGGTGTAGTTATGTTTGCTATCTCCTATATACCATATGAAATATCCATTGGGGAAAGAGATATCTAACATATCCTCTAGTAACTCTATATCTTGTGTATCCTTTATGGATTGAAGACTGGGAAAACATCCTAGCATATCATATACAGGTAAGAATGGACGATCTTTACCCGAAGAGTTGATGGCATTACGTATATATTTAGAAAACCATTTTCTATTATCATCGGTTACTATTAAAACTGTCTGTCCATCAATCATCTTGCTAATTGCACTTTGTACTAGTGGTGTCCAGTCAAAACGAAACTCCTCCATCCAAGAGAAGTCAGAACTCTCTTTTCGAATCTCATCTAGTGTCCAGTTTAGAAGTGCTTGCATTATAGGCTACTATTTGTCCAGCTGATATATCTCATGCAAAACTCTTACAGCCAACTCACCAAATTTCTCATCCACTATGACAGATACTTTTATCTCTGAAGTAGATATCATCTGTATGTTTATGTTAGCATCAGCTAGAGCGGAGAATGCTGATGCAGCCACACCAGAGTGAGACTTCATACCTACACCTACTACAGAGACTTTACATATATTCTCATCAAAATCCACACTACCTATATCTTCGCCAAACTGACCTATGACTCTCTCTACATGTTCCATCTCACTCTGAGGCACTGTAAATCCAAGATTTGTCGTACCATCTGTACTGGCATTTTGGATAATCATATCTACATTTATCTGCTCTTTAGCAAGCATTGTAAATATCTCTGCTGCTACTCCTGGTCTATCAGAGACTTCTCGTAATGATACTCTTGCTTGATTTTTATCTAGTGCTATACCACTAACCAATACCTCTTCCATCTCATCACTCTCCTCTGATATAATTGTACCCTCGTTATCACTAAAACTACTCTTTGCTACTATCTTAACACCCATCTTTTTGGCAAGTTCAACTGATCTACTCTGTAGTACTTTTGCACCCAAACTAGACAATTCCAACATCTCTTCGTATGAGATAAAATCAAGCTTTTTTGCTCTTGGCTCTACGCGAGGGTCTGTTGTATATACACCATCTACATCAGAGTATATCTCACAAGCATCAGCCCCCAATGCAGCTGCAATCGCCACAGCACTGAGGTCACTACCTCCACGACCTAAAGTTGTCACTCGATCCTCTTTATTGATACCTTGAAAGCCTGCTACTATGATGATATTCCCTTCATCTAACTCACGCTTCATAGCATCTGTATTGATAGACTCAATGCGTGCATATGTATGGGCACTATTAGTTTGTATACCTGCTTGTCTACCTGTCATTGCTATCGCACCCACTCCCATCTCCTGAAGAGCAATTGCTAGCAATGATGCTGTCACTCTCTCTCCCGAGCTTAGCAGTATATCCATCTCTCTCTTGGATGGATTTTTTGAGAAGTGGCGTGCATACTCTGTCAATTTATTAGTCTCTCCACTCATGGCTGAGACTACCACCACTACACTGTTACCCTTAAATTTAGTCTTTGCTACCCTCTTGGCAACACTCTCTATACGGTCCAATCCACCTACGCTAGTACCGCCGTACTTCTGCACGATTAACATCTATAACAACCCTTTTTTGATAAAATAATTAATCACTCTTCGATAAGACCTTCTCTTCAGAAAGGTCGCTTTTTTAAATAACTCATCCTCTGTCACAAACTTATACTCTTCAAATTCTGGTATCTCATGTGCAAATAAGTCAATTTTTTCATGGTCTCTGAGACGCACAAGAAAATATCTCTGTGTCTGCCCCCTGTATGGGTAGAGCTTATCTTTGCTCATCTTTGGGAAATCATAAGTAATCCATTCTGGATACTCAGATATCACTTCAATGTCATCGGTACCTATCTCCTCTTTGAGTTCACGAAACAACGCTTCTAGGATAGGCTCGCCTTTATCTATACCACCTTGTGGAAACTGCCATCCTCGTTTCATGCCATTACGACGCGAAATCATAAACTCACACTTGCTAGGATAATCTGACGAGAGTACAATAGCTGCAACATTAGGACGATAGTCCTTATATTTTCGCATTATTGCCTCTTTATATATTTATTAAAATATTTCTGTTAAGATTGTATCTCAAAAGCTATTATAAGCGTTTGAAATCTAATAAAAAGATAGATAGATGTTACTCTACTTACATATACCATATTGTGATTCCAAGTGTCACTACTGTAGCTTCAACTCCTATGTAGATAAGTTTGATACTAGAGAGAGTTATATGAAATCTATAATTGAGCAACTAGAGCATGAGATAAAACTTTTCAAGCCAACTAAAAGCTCTATCTCCACACTATTTATCGGCGGTGGGACACCATCAACTATCCAGCCCGAACTATATGCACCATTTTTTGAAACCATAAGACCATATCTACAAAATGATGCAGAGATCACAACAGAAGCCAACCCAAACTCTGCCAAAAAAGAGTGGCTAGGCGGCATGCATGAGTTGGGTATAAATCGTATCAGTTTTGGAGTGCAAAGTTTTGATGAAAAAAAGCTAAAAGCATTAGGTCGCAACCACACGCCATCTCAAGCCATAGAAGCCATAGAGTACGCATCAAGTATAGGGTTTGATCATATCTCTTTGGACCTCATATATAACTACCTGCATGATAGCAAAGAGTTACTAAGCAGAGATATAAAACAAGCCTCCAAGCTACCTATAGACCATATATCCGCCTATGAACTCACCATAGAGAAACACACTCCATTTGCCTCCACTCCAGAGGTACGCCAAGAGGACGAGGAGCTTGCGTTCTATGTATCAGAAAGTATTAAAGATATAGGGTTTGTGCAGTATGAGATATCCAATTTTGGAGCATATCAAAGTAGACACAACAAAGGCTACTGGGA
>DAOUPF010000050.1 GCA_030626265.1 Sulfurovum sp. | reverse complement strand
TTAGATACATAAGCATTAAATTCTTCACATAAATCTTGGCATTCTCTATAGGAATTTTTTTAAAGATTAAACGCCCTTCTCTACTCTCTTTTGTCATTTTTCCTCCCAAAGACATATGCACAGCATCACATATATTTCCATCTGCATCTTTTATTTTTGTTCCCTCAAATCCTATATCAGCCAAACCATTTAAACCACACCCTTTTGGACATGCAGAAAAATATAATCTCACTATAGCATCACTTGGTAATTTGACATTTTGATTTAGGTAGTCAGAAAACTCTTTTCCTAAAGATTTAGTGTCTAAAGTACCATATTGACAGTTGTTTTTACCAGTACAGGCCACTAGATGATTTATATAAGGAGTATCTATGTTTTGATATTGCTCAAATATATTTGTATTTAAACAGGACTCTTGATCTTTGACTCCCAATATAAAAAGATTTTGTTCATAAGTCATACGAATTTGCCCATCACCATATTTTTGTGCAACATCTGCAACTTCTATCATCGCTGTGCCTTTAAACACACCTGCAGGGATGACCATATGTACAGAAGATAAGCCATTTTTTTGCACGATGCTACCATTATTTGAGTTAAACATAGAATCTTCAAAGATCTCTTCTCCTGATTCTAAAAATTCATACGAAGAACTTTGCTTTATTGCTGATACAAATGTCTCTATGCCAACCTCTTGTATAAGAAAAAATAGTCTATTTTTATTTCTATTATCTCTAAATCCATACTCTTTAAATATCTTAACTAAATGGATAAAAAATAGAACAACCTCATCGGAATCTTTGAGAAATACATTTATTTTTTGTGCTACTTCTCCTACTTTGCCACCCAAAGCAACATTGAATCCATAAATATTATCTCTTTTGGCTAGATAAAAACAACAGTCATGACCTATAATATTACATCTATTTGCTAGGCTGCCACTAATTGCTGTATTAAATTTACGAGGTAATGTACCAAAATACTCTTCCATTTTAAAAAATACATCTTGTAGTTTTTCTAAGATTGGCATCGCCTCTATCACATTGTCACATGCTACACCATCTAAAGGGTCTGTAAGTATATTTCTAAAGTTATCTATCCCTGTTTGATAAGTAGAAAGACCTACAGAACCAAGCTTATCTAAAACTATCGGTAAATCTTGTATAGTGAGGTATCTAAGTTCAACCTGCATCCTTGTAGTCAAATCTATACTATCTTTACCATAATCTCGTGCAACTTCACCTAACACTCTTGCTTGGCTCTCGTTGAGCTGTCCACCTGCTATTCTAACTCTTATCATAAAGGAGTTAGTTCCATTCTCCTTAGACTTATCGAATATTCCAAAACATTTAAAGTAAAAGGCAAAATCTTCTTTACTAATAGCGGCGTATCCTAAAGAGGCGTATACTCTTAAATCCTCCATTGCCTGAGTCATACTTTTAGTACCTTTAATCTTCTCTATTTTATTGATTTTTTTTGATCTTGCTTCATTTGCATTAATGAGTGCTTGCACTTTTTATCCTTTTTAATATCTAGATATTAGATATTGTAGCTCAATAATACATCAATTACAATATTATAATTGATTATATTTTATACAATTAATATGTAACAAACTGTATAAAATATATTATAATTTCTTTAGCAAAAGATTTTAATGTAAACATAAGGAGAAAAAAATGTTGAAGAATATCATAAAAGCTGGTCTAATTGTATCGGTTGCTGCTTCTGCCCTGTTGGCTGCCCCTGAAAAAACCAAACTAAAAATTGGTTTTATAGCACTAACTGACTGTGCCCCACTGGTTGTAGCTAAAGAGAAAGGCTTCTTTAAGAAGTATGGTCTTGATGTACATGTCGCCAAAGAGGGTGGTGGTTGGCCTGGTATTCAGCAAAAAGTGATTAGTGGGGAGTATGACTTCTCTCACGCTTTAGCTGGTATGCCTATTGCTGCGACACTTGGGATTAATGGTAATGCTCATCTTCAAGCTCTGTTATCATTGGACTTTAATGGTAATGCTATCACTTATGGTAACAACATCATCAAAGAGATGGAGAAGTATGGGCTTGAGAAGACAACAAGACCTGTAAGTGCAGAGAGTCTAAAGAAGTACATCGATGCTAAACACAAAGCAGAGGGTGACAAGTATCAGCCACTAAGTTTTGGTATGGTTCACCCAGTATCTACGCACAACTATGAGCTTAGATACTGGATGGCATCGGCTGGAATCGTTCCTGATACGGATTGTACTATCAAACCTTTTCCACCACCGACTATGCCGTCGAACTTGATTGCTGGAAATATCGAGGGGTACTGTGTGGGTGAGCCTTGGAACTCAAGAATCGTACTTAAAGGTAAAGGTTCAGCACTGGTTACCAACTATGATATTTGGAACAACAACCCAGAGAAGGTTCTTCAAGCAAGAGCTGATTTTGTAAAGAAGAACCCAGAGACGACTAAAGCTGTGATGAAAGCTGTTATCGAGGCTCAAATGTGGTTAGATGCTTCATGGGAGAACCGAGAAGAGGCGATTGGTTGGTTGGCTAAAAAGAACTATGTAAAGGCTCCAAAGTCTGTTCTGCGAAAGTCGATGAGTGGTACTTTTCTCTACAACAAAGGTGTAGATAGTTCAAACCCGATGTTTAATGTATTTGCCAACTACTATGCAGCCTATCCATACTACTCTCATGGTATGTGGTTTATCACACAGATGTATAGATGGGGACAGATTGATAAGCCTATTAACATGAAAGAGACCATCGAAAAAGTCTATAGACCAGACCTATTTGCAGAGGTTGCCAAAGAGGTTGGATACACACTACCACCAAGTGCTTGGAAAAAAGATGGTGTTGATGAGTACAACAAATTTATCGATGGTAAAGTTTGGGATCCTAACAAAGCTGTTGAGTATATCTTTGATGTAGAGGTAGTCAACTCAAAAGTTAGCAAAGAGGATTTGAAAAAAGCGAACAACTGGACAGTTGAGACAAAACAGCCAGAGTATGTATGTCCTTATGGACCTGCTGGATGTGCTGACCCTAAATTTGTAACAAAAAAATAACGCGTAGGTTGGGGGTGTACTCACTCCGAGAGATATCAGTTTATGTCAAAGGATAACAAGAATGAACAACGAACTTGCAAAAAAGATTATACTGCCTATGTTTGTATTTATAGCTCTTTTAAGTGTATGGTCTATGATTGCTAATAGTGTTGATGATTTTCCTACACCTACAGATACTTATGTAGCTGCCTTTGGTGGAACCAATGTAGATGGAGATGAGATAACAGGTGTATTATCTGACCCATTCTATATAGAAAACCAAGATGACAAAGGTCTATTTTGGCAGATTTTAGAGTCACTAAAGAGGGTCTTTGGGGGATTTGCACTCGCTATTATAGTAGGGGTTCCACTAGGACTCTTTATCGGTATGAGCAAAAATGCACAATACGCTTTTGACCCATTTATACAGATATTTAAACCTGTATCGCCATTGGCGTGGTTACCGTTGTTGCTCTTTATCTTCCAAGATATTAACATGACAGCGATTTCGACTATCTTTATCACCTCCATATGGCCGATTATTATCAATACGGCTTTAGGTGTACGAAGCGTCAATGAGGACTACATGAATGTCGCAAAGGTGTTACAGTTTAACCCACTAGAGAAGGTGGTACAGATAATCCTACCAGTGGCTGTTCCATTTATCTTTACCGGAATGAGACTATCACTTGGTATTGCTTGGCTTGTAATAGTCGCTGCCGAAATGCTAACAGGTGGAATTGGAATTGGTTTTTGGATTTGGGATGAGTATAACAACCTAGCTTATCACAATATTATTATCGGTATTATTATCGTTGGTCTAGTTGGGTTCCTGCTCGATCTAATAATGGGTCAGGTAGCCGACTTTTTTGACTATAAAAAAAGAGGAAGAGCGTAATGGGTAAACATAAATTTTTATACCTAGAAAAAGTTGAAAAGAGCTTTCCTGTTCCAGGGAAAGAGAGCTATGTAGCAGTTACCGATATTGATTTAGAAATTAAGAAAAATGAGATTATATCCATCATTGGTCACAGTGGATGTGGAAAGTCTACCCTGCTCAATATGATTTCAGGGCTCGACATGCAGACTGATGGTTATATCTTCCTAAAAGGCAAAGAGATAAAAGGACCAGGTCCCGATAGAGCTGTGGTATTTCAAAACCATTCACTTCTGCCGTGGTTAAGTGTCTATAAAAATATCGCGATGGCTGTCAAAAAGGTGATGCCAGAGCTTAGCTCATCTGAACTACGTGCAAGAGTTGAGAAGTATATCTCGATGGTAAACCTCGAACATGCAAAAGATAAACGACCAGATGAGATAAGTGGTGGTATGAAGCAGAGAGTAGGAATCGCTAGAGCATTGTCAATTAATCCTGATGTACTGCTAATGGATGAACCATTTGGAGCGTTGGATTCACTCACAAGAGCCAATCTTCAAGAGCATCTTATGCGTATTCAGAAGAGTGTTGAAAATACGGTTATTATCATCACACACGATATTGATGAGGCTGTACTGCTTAGCGACAGAGTTATCATGATGACTAATGGGCCATCAGCAACTATAGGTGAAATTTTAGAGGTCAACTTAGAGCGACCAAGAAAAAGAGTTGAGCTTCAACATGATAAGGAGTATATCCGTTGTCGTGAAGCTATACTGAACTTTCTGTATGAGAAATTTGCTAAAGAGGACGAGTAGCCCTCTATTCTGTATAAAAACTTAGCTTACTACGATTAGGATATTTTGGGCAAACATATATAGTACTGGTATAGTGTCCACTATCCCCCACCTCTTAGTTTTTTAGCCATACTTCCCTATCCAAGGCATATATAAATAAGCTATATTATATAAAGATCTTAACAAGGAAACAAAGATGAAAGAGTTTATAGAGATATACAAAGAGCATCAGACAGACATAGAGTCTTTTTTAATGAATACCCTCAAAAACAACGGTGCGATTCATGAGGATGAGATTGAGAGATACAAAGAGAACTTCAAGAACTTTCCCTCTATGGAGCTACTCTATATCACCAACAGAGTCTGCAAACAGATAACCCCAAATATCTATAGAAACAAGTCCGAAGAGGAAGCCAAAGGTCAAGATAGAGGCTACTTGGCAAAAAAGCTTATCAAAAAAAATGAGCAGTTCTCCATTAGTGAGCCATATCTTAGCTCTGCTACGGAAAATATCTGTATCACCGTGATGAAAAAAGAGGCTGGACATCACATCTTCATAGACTTTTCACTAAGCGAACTGCTTGGACGATTGGGACTTATCGAGCTGCACCCAACCTTTGATAACTTTACCAAGCTGTTCTATAAATTAATCGGTTTTTCACTTATGTTTTTTGCTTTTTTATCTGTTGGGTATGCACTTTTCTCATTTTTTATCCACTTAATCAATGATGGATTTACACTCGACACACTTTTCAAACCGATAGTATCCATCACCCTTGGTCTAGCGATATTTGACCTAGCCAAAACCATACTAGAGAGAGAGGTCTACTTCAAAACTTATGGTAAAGAGAGCGAAGATAGCATGGTCTTAACCAAGTTCTCTATAGCGATTATCATTGCTCTCTCAATAGAAGCGTTGATGGTTGTCTTTAAGATAGCACTGCATGACTATACCGAGATGATACATGCACTCTATCTGATTATAGGTGTGGGGACTGTTATTGTGGCATTGGGGGTTTATAACTACTTATCCAGGAAGAGTAATAAGTGATTTTAGAAGAGCTATATGCAATAACTACTCCCTTGCCTTGCTACCTAGAAACTAACCTCCCCATCTCTACCAACCTACAAGCATATCCATACTCATTGTCCTGCCAAGCTGAGACTCTGAGTAACTCTCCTCCTGCTAAATCTACTAAAGGCAAGTCTACTGTTGCACTATGCCTATCTTGGATATAATCATTAGATACTTTTGGGATATCACTTGTATTTAAGATACCAGCATATGAAAAAGATATCTCCTCTAGTAGAGTCTTTTTGATATCTGCTAGTCTATACTCTCCATCTAGCTTGATATTCAAATCATACATCGTAGTACTTGCCACTGGTATCCTGATACTTTTGGCATATAGATTACCCTTAAGATGTGGAAAAAAATAATTTGTGGCTCTTGCGGCACTACTCTCAAGTGGAATAATATTCACAGCAGCAGCTCTGGCTCTGCGTATATCGCTAGAGTAGTGGCTAACATCTAGTAGATTTTGGTATGCTGTATAGCTATGAAACATATGCATCACAGCTCCTTTGATACCAAAGTGCTTATCTATGATCTTGAATATAGGTACTATGGCATTGGCAGAACAGCTAGAGTTGGAGATGATAGGCTCACCCATATACTCTTTGTCATTTACTCCACAGATATATATAGGCATCTTATCTTTTGGTGGTGTGGATACAACAACTTTTCTAGCCCCATTATCTATAAAGGCCTGTGTGGACTCTAAGCTTAGAAACATACCACTACACTCTAGTAGTACATCTATATCTAAAGCGTGTAGATCTAAATCAGCTGGATTTTTGATAGAGGAAAGCTTGACTCTTCTATCATCTATCAGTAGATTATCATTCTCTGCTCTTATATCATAAGGTAGAGTTTTGTAGACGGAATCATACTTCAGCAGATATGCCATCTGCTCATAGTCATATAGGTCATTTATACCTACTAGCTCTAGAGTATCATCCTCTAGTATGATTCTACCTGCACTTCGTCCTATACGACCAAAGCCATTTATAAATACTCTTCTCTTCTTCATGTATTAGATATATTGAGTACTAAATAGATATTTTATTTTTTACCATCTAACTGATATATAAATATACCCGATGGTGCTTTTATCTGAAATATCTCTCTCTCTAAAAACCACTCTTTTGTGTTAATGACATTTACCTGATTTGCATCATTGACCGATACATATAGGTAGTTATCTAAGTTTGACCATCTCACATGAAGGATTTTGCCATTAAATGTAAAGCTTTTTATGATCTCTAGAGTTACTGTATCTACTATCTGAACAGTAGGGAAATCTTTGCCAGAGAATGTGACAGCTAGATATCGCTTATTTGGGCTCAGAGCAGTAAATACTGGAAGACCTTGCATCTCTATATTTTTGATGAAATTAAACTTGCTATCATATACCATCACGGCATTGTCTCCAACAGCAGGAATAAATGTCCTATCATCACTTAGGCTCCAAAAACCAAAATGTGGTACTTTTAGTACTGGCTTGTCATCTTTGGCTGTAACTTTTATCTCAGAGTAAGACATCTTGTCTAGGTCAATAACACCAAAAGATTTACTCAAAAAGAAGCCGACTATATAGGTTTTCTCTTTTATCATAGCATCAAAAGGCATTTTGCCTACTTTGAACTCTTTAAATACCTTAAACTTCGGTAGCCCCTTACCAGCATTCTTATTTTTAAGGACTGTTACTTTATCGCTATCCATCTGAGCAAATATAATCATATCTTTGTAGATTTTTATACCTACATTTTTGGAACCTGTTTTTATCTTATCTATAGGCTTCAAATCTCGTGTTAGTATATCTACAGATTTATCATCATAGTTGGCTACTGCTACATAGTTTTCACCTATTACGAAGCCTATAGCACTCTCGGATGTCTTATACTCATTGAGTATCTTCTCGCTCACTGGATCAAATCTCACGACATACCCATCACGACTTATGAGATAGCCATCTGCACCATCAAACTTGATAATACCATGATTCATATTGTGCATATTTTCCATGCGTGACTTTGGCAGACCTTTGTGGATGATAGCTATAGACTGCGTCTCTCTCTCTACTACAAATAGCTTCTCACTCGCACTGGGTGTTCCTGCATACAGCAAAGTCCCTAACATCAAAATAGATAGTAAAAATTTCATATATTCATCCCTTGTCTCTTTTTTATTAATGGATATTGTACTAGAAAATCAATAATA
>DAOUPF010000447.1 GCA_030626265.1 Sulfurovum sp. | reverse complement strand
GGGTGAAATTTATCATCACTCTCTAACTCAAAAAATTGTTTTCTCAAATACTCTACATCACCAACACAGGGACATGTATAAACAGTAGGTCGGGGTTTCCCATCCTCGACAAAAGCTTTTTGCAAAAACAACGCTGTAGTCCCAGTACCTGATGGCAAAAAAACATTTAACTCTTTGATATTACTTTCTTTTTGCCAATCTATAATCTCTTGGGCTAAGATTTTGATACCATACTCAGCCTCTGCTTGTCGCCCACCCTCTTCTATATATAATGTATTATTTCTATTAATTGTCGGGGTGGGGAGACCACAACCTACATCGATTTGCATCCCATTTTTTAATGCTCCTGCATAGTTACCATGAGGATTATCCCTCAAATAGTCTGATAAATGGTCAATCTTATATTCAAACCCCCAGCCCCTCATCTTTGCCAATACAGACATAGAGTACATAGCATTAGACTGAGAAGAGCCATATGAGGATATATTTGTGATATCTGGAAACTCATTATCTAAAAAGTAGTGAAATTTTCTTGCTTTATTGCCAGAAAAATCATGATGTATCAAGTCATCTCTTTTAAGATATAGTGCTTCATCTTTGAAACTAATCTTCTCTATAGGACTTGGCAACTGTAACATAGATGTAATAACCTTTTTCTTTTATATTATTCTATCATATATCTGATTTTATTTGAGCTTTATCAACCACTTTAAACAAACTCCATAGTAGAATATAAACTTACAAAAAAGGATAAATATGGATTCTAAACATTATTATAACCCAAATGGCGAAGAGATACTAGATGAGAAAATTTTTGGTGGCTCACCTACTGGCTTTGTTGATTTTAACCGCTCAAAATATAAATGGGATAGTCAAATATATGACCTAATGAATGCCAATACATGGTTTCCATCAGAGGTAAATACATCTACTGAGAAAAAGAATTTTGATTCACTAACAGACAATGAACAATCTATATATAAAATGACTTTTGCTCAACTTAGCTTCAATGACAGTGCCCAAGAGGAGTATTTGAGTGACTTTAGAAGACTAGCCAACAATAGACTACTAAAATCAGTTATCACTCTACAAATGATGCAAGAGGTCAACCACTCCAAGAGCTATGCTGTACTGCTAGATGCTTGTGGTAACTCTGATGAAGTATTTAACCTGTACAAATATGATGATGCACTAAACCGCAAAAATCAGAGAATCGCAGAGCAGTTTGCAAGACATATAGAGGGTAACTCTGCTGATACTATGATTGCTAGTGCGATGGCTAGTGTCAATCTAGAGGGTGTATACTTTCTGCTAGGTTTTGCATATATATATGTACTCGGAGACAAAGTACCAGGTGCTAGAGACATGATTAAGTTTATAGCTAGAGATGAGCTAAATACGCACTTGCCTCTCTTTGCAAATATATT
>DAOUPF010000038.1 GCA_030626265.1 Sulfurovum sp. | reverse complement strand
CTAACATATCTAAAGTGCGACCTTGTAATAACTCAGTGACTGTACGCTCTAACGCCACTTCAAAACATGGATGAGCACCAAATGAAGCCAAAACAGAACCATCTTTAGGGTTTATAAGTGTTACTGAGATTACTGGATACATACCACCCAAAGAAGCATCACATACTCGTAGGCTATAGCCTTCATCTTCTAGATTTTTGATAGATGCTTGAATATGTGGATACCTATCCATCACATTTTGAGGGATAATAGGCAGACAAATACCTTCTGCAATAATTTTATTTTTTACATAGCGTTCATAGATTTCACACAGTGCATGCACCTGTGCTTCATTGGCTGTATTTCCTGCTGCCATACCGTTACTGACATAAAGGTTGGCTATGAGATTGACTGGAAAATAGACATCTACCCCATCACTCTGTCTCGTAAAAGGCAGAGCACATATGCCTCTCTCTCCTACACCTGAGTTGCTATCAAATATCTGTGAGGAATGAAGCTGCAAATCTGGGTCATAAAAGTCCCAAAGCTTTTTACTAAGTAGTCCCTCAGGCATAAACTCATCTTCTGCATTGAAACTAAACCATTTTTCATTGGGATAATGCACAAAAGATTCATTTGAAATATTTTGCCCCAAGTAGTAATCTGAAAAAAAATAATTACAACTCAAACGCTCAAAATACTCACCTAATGCTGAAGCCAGACACGCCTTTTGGCTAGCTCCTTTGCCATTGGTAAATAGTAGATCACAGTTCTTATCTCGTATATGCTGAGAATAGACATAAGGCACAGGGTTTAACACAGAGATTTCTTCTATCTCCACCCCCACAGCTTTAAGCTTTTGATACATTCGTTCTATACTTACTTCTAAGCTACTCTCTTTACCTTTTATATATGTTGTTTCTGTCATTGTCATTCTAAGGATTGCAACTCCATTATTTTTACTTAGATTATAACATAAAATATAGACCATATATACCCATTCATATCATAGCCTGACTATAAAGGGTTGGATTTGCTGTCCTTATTTTAGGATGGTTTGGAGGTTTTGTCAATTTTTATTGCATAATTCGGGTTGAATTCTATCTTAATAAATAACAAACTTAATTTTTAGGTGCTATAATATTTGAAATAGAATGGATTCTTTGGATTTTTAAAGAGTTAAATTTAATTTGTGAAACTGTAAATAGGATATAAAAGTGATAAAAAGTATAAAAATAAAGAATCTGCTATCATTTAATGAAGATGGCATAGAAATTGAACTAAAAAACTTAAATGTTCTAATCGGAGCAAATGGTTCTGGTAAATCAAATTTTATAGAAGCAATAAGCTTACTTCAATCAGCACCAAACTACTTAGCATCACCAGTTAAAGATAGTGGAGGTATATCTGTTTGGCTACATAAGGGGACAGATAAGCCTACAGCAACTATAGAAGTAATAACTACTCTAAAAGAGAATAAATCAAACCTTCCGTTAAAACATCTAATCTCATTTAGTGAGGTTGGAAATAAGTTTGATCTTCAAGATGAACGAATTGAAAATAGTATAGCTAATAAAAAAGGTCGTGATCCATACTTTTATTATAAATTTCAAAATAATCATCCAGTTCTTAATATAAAAGGAAAGCAGAGGACTATAGAAAGGATAGATATAGATCCTGAACAATCTATACTTTCTCAAAGAAAAGATCCAGACCAATACCCTGAAATAACAAAAATTTCAAGAGGTTATGAGAAGATAAGAATATATAGAGAGTGGACATTTGGTAGATATTCAATGCCAAGACAACCTCAAAAAGCAGACGGTAAAAATAATTTTTTAGAGGAAGACTATAAAAATTTAGGGCTTATACTCAATAAAATCTCAACTCATCCTAGCATAAAGAAAAAACTTATAGAAAAGTTGCAATTACTCTACCCACGATTTGATGACTTTGGTGTTATTATAGAAGGTGGGACAGTTCAGATATTTTTTACCGAACAAAACTATAGCATACCAGCAACAAGGCTATCTGATGGTACATTAAGATACCTTTCACTACTAGTTGCTTTATATAGCCCCGATAAACCATCTCTTCTATGTTTTGAAGAGCCAGAGCTTGGGCTTCATCCAGATATTCTTCCAACAATAGCTGAAATATTAAAAGAGGTTTCAGAACAAACACAAATTGTTGCAACAACACACTCTGAAATTATTATAGATGCACTTAGCTCTACCCCAGAAGATGTAATAATATGTGAAAATAATGATGGATATACAACCATGCAGAGATTAAAAAAGGATGATTTAGCAGAGTGGCTAGAGAATTATACTCTTGGAGAACTATGGAGTAAAGGAGAAATAGGAGGAAATAGATTTTGAAGACTACTATCTACATAGAGGGTGGAGGAGATACTAAAAGGTTACATAGTGAACTTAGACAAGGCTTTAAAACTCTTTTTGAAAATGCAGGATTTAGAGGTAAACTTCCTAGAGTAGTTGCATGTGGAAGTAGAAATGATGCTTTTAGAGATTTTACTATAGCATTTAAAAAGAAAAAAAGTAGTGAGCTAGTATTGCTTTTAGTCGATAGTGAAGACAATATTACAAATTCTAAAACAAAATGGGAGTTTGTGGAAAATAGAGACAAATGGGAAAAGCCTGTAGAAGCCAGTGAGGAAAATATATTCTTTATGGTTGTTTGTATGGAGTCTTGGTTTTTATCAGATGAAGATAGAATTAAAGAGTTTTTTGGGAAAAATTTTGATTCATCTAAGTTGCCACAAAGAGATAAACTTGAAGATATAGATAAAAAAGTACTTTATGCTGGGCTAAAGCAAGCTACAAAAAAAACAATTAAAGGTGAGTATGGAAAAGGGCAACACTCTTTTAAGATTTTAACATATTTAAATGCAAAAAAAGTAGAAAATCATGGGGCTTATTCTAAAGAGTTTTTTGATTACTTGAGAAAAAACCTTTAGGCTTTAGGATTGCTATTCAAGGCTATACTGTGGGACTAAAGTCTCCACTTCCGTAAAGTGGAGTTGTACTCTTTTAGAGCTTATTTTTAAATGATTCCCACTGCTTCATAACTCCCTTGAGCAATTTCTTTTTCATCCATGAAAACTCATCTGCTAGTTTATGTGGTGTTTCCTCTAAAGTATGTACTAGGCTAGCTAAATCAAATTTATTTAGTATCTTTTCAGATTTTTTCTTGCCAATTCCCTCTACGGATGTCAGCATATTTTGCATTTTCTCATGTGTCAGTGCTACTGCGGATTCTTCGCTCTCATCACTCCCTACTCTAGGGTTGCTCTGTGCGTGTACTTTTCTCACTGTTCTACCGTAGTTGTCTTGGAAGTTCCACTTCTCGCTTGGCCACTCTTCAAACAGACGGTTCTCTATGATGTGCATAGGATATAGCTCATCAAGCTCGTGTAGATACATCTCACCTGTGTCAGTAGGCTTCATCTTCTTATCCAAGAAGTAGGCACCATCATAGCTAGGCGTATATCTACCAAATGTGATATAACGCAGAGTTCTTAGTACTGAGCTATCCATCTTGCCAAGCTCTTCCCAGTTGTATAGAGGGATATTTGGCTTAGCAAATCTACCTTCACTAATCTGCCACATGATAAACTGCCCTATCCAGTCTCTGATATAAGGGAAAGCTGCAAAAGCAGTAGCACACTCTAGTATACGGTACTTGCCATCTTTGCCTACTGCTACATCACAAGCCCAGTACTCTGCTTTAGCATCTTTGGATACCTTGACAGCTAGGTCTAGTAGCTCTTTTGGTATGTCTTGGTAGTCCATACTACCACCTTGGGATGTATTGGTCAACCACTCACCCTCAGGAGCTCTTCTCCAGAATGCACATACAGGCTTATGTCCGATGAGCATCACTCTCACATCTGCTTCCATAGGAACAAAGTCTTGGAAGTATGCAGGGTGATACTTTTTCTGTGCTAGTAAGTTTCTAGCCTCTTGTTTACTATCTACTTTGTGTACGAAGTATCCACCATAGTTAGATGGTCCATAGCTCTTCTTGACAATCTTTGGGAACTTTGTCTTACCGATAAAAGCATCAGCTTTCTCATGATCATAAAATATGTAAGTCTTAGGAATAGGTACATCATACTTCCATGCAAATCTAGTGACATTCTCTTTGGATTTGTTAGAGAACTGAGTATCAAGTGATGGAATGAAACGAACCTTTGGTAGCTCTCTAGCTATCTCTCTGAAAGTCTCATACGCAGTAGCAGGTACATTTCCCACCAAGATATCAATCTTTTTTCTCTTTACTTCAGCTATAAATCTATCTTTGTCATTTTTCCAGTGGTATGTTACTGTCTCTATCTTGTCAGGCCAACCCTTGAAATTGGATTTATCAAAAAACCTCAATACATAATCGAGATATAACATACCTAGTTTTGGTAATTTTGCTTTTTTCTTTACTCTACTTTTTGCCATTATTTGTTTCCTATTCGCTTATTTTGTGTTTTTCTATCTATCAAGTCTACTATCAGGTCTATCTTCTTTTTGTTGAAGTCTAGCCCAATCTTCTCTTGTTCTGGTGTGGCAAAGGCTGGTATACCATTGACCTCCAATACAACATGTTCCTCTTTCTCTTGGTCATATATGATATCTACCCCTGCTATATCAGTGCCACATACCTCAGCAGCCTTTATAGCCAGATTTATGATCTCATCAGTAGGCTCTCGCATAAATACTGAACCCCCACTTGTAACATTGGTACGCCAATCTGTTTTGCTAGCTTTTCGTCCATAACATGATACAAACTTACCATCTACTATATCTACACGAAAATCTGTGTTATCATACTTGATAAACTTCTCTACATAGAAAAAACGCAAGTCCATCTGGTTGAGGAATGGTAATAGCGTATCTAGAGTAGCTGTACTCTCTATCTTAGTGAGACCCACTCCACCCCAACCATCCGTTGGCTTATAGACCATTTTACTCCACTTTTTCATGATTGATTGCAAGTGTTCACCATCATCTCTATGGCAGAGTTTGAAGTCAGGTGTAGCTACTCCATGCTGACGCAGTAAAAATGCTGTCTGAAACTTATCCTCAGTTAGAGCAAACGAATCATATGTATTTATCATAGGTATCACACGATTGAGTGCTTGATACAGGAACATCTGATACTGAGTCTGCTCCCCTGCATTGTATGAGAAAAATAGATCTAGCTTGTCTAGCTTTTTTCCATTGTGAATGATATGATCATTCTTGGCAATAGCATGACGCAAGTTGATATCAGTGACCACAGATATATCTCTTTTTGCCAGTTTTTTGATAATCTTTTTCTGTATTTTATCACCACCACCATTACTGTAGAGCCACATTCCTATTTTTCTTTTCATACTCTCCCCCAATTTTAATCTCTAATTTTACTATGATTAACTAAAATATATCCAGAGACTTTGGAGATAACTTGACAACTATCATACAAAATAAACAAAAAATGGACTTTTATGTACAGCCGAAACTTTGATGAACTAAAAAAAATCATAGAGATTAACTCATGGACAAACAATAAAAAAGGTGTAGATGAAAGCTCTGCTATATTTGCAGAGTGGATGTTATCTATTGGATTTGAGCTTACTAGGTACTCTAGAGAAGAGCTAGGAGATCATCTACTATTTACCTCTACACAAAAAAAGGGCAAAAAGTTGCTGCTTTTAGGACACTTGGATACTGTATTTGCCCCTGATACATTTGAGGATTTTAGAGAAGATGATGAGTGGATATATGGACCTGGCGTTTGTGATATGAAAGGCGGTAATTTCGTAGCCTTGCAAGCTCTACGAAATATACTAAAAACTCATGGAGAGATATACAACATAGACTTTCTGCTAGTTAGTGATGAGGAGACTGGTAGCCATGATAGTAGATATATCTCTATGGAGCTAGCTCCTAAGTACGACTACTGCATGGTATTTGAAGCCGCAGGAGTAAATGGTGAGATAGTTACAGGACGCAAAGGTTTGGGCTGGTTTAGCCTAGATATCAAAGGTATCGCCAAACATGCAGGCAATCACTACTGGGAAGGGGCAGATGCCAACCTAGAGGCATCACACAAACTCATAGCTCTCAACAAGGTATCCAGCCAAACAAAAAATACTACACTAAATGTAGGCATCATAGAGGGAGGCATAGGAGCAAATACTATATCTCCTCATGCCAAGCTCGCATTTGACCTCAGATATACAGACCCAGTTGAAAAAGATAGAGCCCTCAAAGCTATAGATGAAATAGTAGCCACCTCATTTGTAGAAGGAACCACATCCACCCTCTCAGGCTCCATCCTCAGAGATGTCATGCAACCAAACCAAGCCCAAGCTGAGTGGATAGAGAGTATCAATACTCTTTGCCATACCAAGCTACCAACAGAACAAAGAGGCGGAGTGAGTGATGCCAATATCATAGCATCTGTGGGAACTATAGTCACAGACGGCTGGGGACCTTTTGGAGATGGAGACCATACGGTATATGAGAGAGCTTCTAAGAAGAGTTTTGAAGAGAGGATAGAATTGGTGACACAGGTATTTGGTGTTCATATGGATGGGAAGCTGTAAGTCACAACAAATACCTTCTTAAAAACAAATCAAGGTAAGCAGAGAAGCCTTATCAAACATACATAAGCTGTGTCAAGAGTATAATTGTAACAACCAATGCAAATGGTAATATATGGCTCTTGAATACAAAAGGTTGTATCCCAAAGTAAACTTGAAGAAAACCTCTAAGTCCTAGCCATATACCTAGAAATGCTTTGATAGATAGTATGATTTGAAATGTACTCAAACCATCATCAGTGATAGGACCAAATACTTGAAAGATAAGATACAGTCCACTCAATACTGCAACTACCAGACTAGGTGGTACCACCTTGCGTACAAACATCATAAAAGACTCTCTAGCCTTAGTATGCTCTTCTTCGTCTAAGTTTCTTGGCATTTTATTGAGGAAGAGGTTGTCAGTGATGAGGAAACCTCCGTATATAAATACTGAAAAGAGGTGAATGATCTTGATGATAGTAAATATCATGAGTATAACCTTTATCCCGAAATATGCAATAGAGATTACAGAACTAGCACAAGTCATTGTATCTAGGGTATTCACAAGAAATCATCGCTTAACCTTTGGGTTAAACTTAAATTTCTTGCAAATACCCTAAATACAAGCACTAAGTACTATTTTTATAATTCTATTGCATATTTCTGGTTTATTTAAAATTGAGCAGAATTATACCATATAAAAAGTAGAATAATTAGTAAGTTTTTTTTACTATTGTTGTCTATAAAAATGATGTACTATTATCAAATCATTATATTTATAATCTAGTGTTACTTATGGTAAACATTATCAAGAAAAAATCAAGTGATATAATTAATTCTAATACTTATAAGAGCATTTTTTGCACTTCAGGAGTATTCTAATAATAGGAAACCTCCTAAAAAGCTACTATCAATAGTAGTGATTCTTTGGGTTGTTTTCAATCAAATTATTTGGATAAATCCAAAAAAAGAGGAAAAGTCATGAAAACGAAAGTTTTGTTGTCGGTGGTAGTAGGTATAGGATTACTAATAGGTAGTACATTTGCATTTGCAAAAGAGTCAAAGGTTGTGGTAAAGCAAACATTATCGAAACCTAGTCCAAAGGTACAATCACTCATTGATAAGTACAAACTAGAAGTTGTAGACTATGCTTATGCCAAAAAAATGGTAGCAAATGGTAATAGAAATGCCGCAAAGGCACTTTTCATAGATTCTAGACCAAATGCTAAATACCAAAAAAGTACTATACCTTCAAGTATCAATATCCCTGATACCAAGTTTGATGAGTATTTTATACAACTAAAGGATGTTGATAAAGAGAAAGAGATTATCGTATATTGTGGTGGTTGGAAATGTGGGAAGAGCCCAAAAGTAGCAGGTATGCTAAAAGCAAAAGGCTTTACAGATGTAAAACTATATCAAGCAGGAGAACCTGAGTGGATAAAAAAGAACTACAAAGAAGTGGGGCTAATAGTTGCCAAGTCTGCACAAGCTAAAAACTCTGCCTTACTCATCGACTCTAGACCATACAAAATGTTCCTCAAAGAGACGATTCCAGGCTCCATCTCCATACCAGATAGTGATATAGAGAAACTAGTAGGAAGATTTCCAGCAAGCAAAGATGAGAAAATCATAGTCTACTGTGGTGGATACAAATGTGGCAAATCACACAAAGTAGCACGTAAGCTTATATCTATGGGGTACAACAATGTATCAGTATATGCTGGAGGTTTGCCAGAGTGGAAAAAAGCATCTCTATCTACAACAGCAGGAGCCAAAAAAGCACCAGTGGCAGAAGAGAAAAAAGCAGTTGCTAAGTTTACTAAAAATGGTGTACTACTAGGATCTGATGAGGGTACAGTAGATGGAGAGTGGATGTATGCTCTGATAAAAGAGGGTAAAGTACCAGAGTTCATACAGCTAGTAGATGTCAAGACTGCCGATGAGTTCAAAGATGGTCATCTAAAAGATTCTATCCATATCTATGCAGAAGACTTAAAGCCAGCAGAGCTATATGCGAAACTACCAAAAGGAAAATCTAT
>DAOUPF010000414.1 GCA_030626265.1 Sulfurovum sp. | reverse complement strand
CTTTTGGTATACCTACTCCCGTATCAGAGATTATCAGTTCCCCTTTACTTAGTTTTACTTTTATTTCTCCACCTCTACGATTATACTTTATAGCATTGGAGAGTAGATTATCTATTACTCTAGCTATGAGTCGTTTATCTGCTAGCATACTTGATACTTCAAGCTCTTTTTGCAGAGTGATATTTTTTGACTGCATCAATATAGTAAAATACTCTAACCTACTATCTACTATGCTTAGCAGATCAAGTGACTTCTCCTCTATTGGTTTATTGCTATCTAGTGTCAAGAACTTCAAATCTTCGTATAGAGTAGATACTGTCCGTGCCCCTATCTCTATACGGTTCAATTTTCTTTGATTAGAGCTATTCATAGTATCTATATCCATCATCTCTATGTTGGCTAGTATGGCACTCAGAGGTGTATTTAGCTCATGCGTAGTATCCTTGATAAATCTATCCAATAGCATGATCGACTCATGCATGGGTCTGACAAATATCCTAGCCAAATAAACTCCAAAGAACATCAATAACAAAAATATAGGAGTAGCATACAAAAATATTTTACTCATAATATCTTGATACCAACCACTATCTTCTGGTACTTCAATGACTAGATATTTTGCACCCAAATAATAATCATCTAGTACCCTCACTAGATGTATCATATCTCTACTTTGATATATAACAGCGTCTAGATTTACCTGCTCTGCTATGAGGGTAGAGAAGATTTTTTTATACTCTAGATCATAAATGGCTGAACGAAATCTACTATCTCTAGGATATCTGTTATCTTGTGGATAATGACGATGTAACTGTTTTAGTTTTCTTCTCTGCTCTGAAGCATACTCCATCATACTAATCCTCTGTGCTGAGAACATGAGCTGCTCTTGTGACTTATAGTAAAAATAAGAGACAAGCCCTACAATCATTATGGCAAATATGAGATATAGCAACAGAAAACGTCTACGAGCTTTTGACTCGCTATTTAGATGCGTATCTGTATCCTTGTTTCTTGATACTGACAATCCTATCCTTCCCTATAATTTTGCGTAAGTTTTTAATATATGTTCTAAGAGATGTATCACTAGGCTCTTCATCATACTCCCAAAGCACTTCAAATATACGCTCATGCGAAAGTACCTCTTCAGAAGACTGCAAGAAAAGCTTCAACAGTCTAGACTCTTTAACCCCTAGTTGAGATGGCTTACCTGATATCAATAGTGTACTATTTTTAACATCATAACTTATCATATCATCTATATCTATAAATTCTCTATCTTCATGAAAGAAATTTCTCTTTATCAGAGTCTCTACACGAATCAAAAGTTCTTTTAGTGCAAAAGGTTTACGAATATAATCATCACAGCCACTATCAAACCCCTGTTCTAGGTCATCTATACTATTAAGAGATGTGATATAGATAGCTGGAGTCTTTACTCCCTGCTCTCGTGCATTTTTGAGTACATCAAAGCCATTTATACCTGGAGTATTTACATCTAATAGCAGTAAATCATAACTGTTTTCATAGAGCTTACTCTCTGCTTCATATCCATCATAAACACTTGTGAGGACATATCCCTGACCATCTAGATAGTCACATATAGTATCATTGAGATTTCCATCATCCTCAAGCAATAATATTTTTGGTTTTTGCATCAT
>DAOUPF010000324.1 GCA_030626265.1 Sulfurovum sp. | reverse complement strand
CTCCTTCTACTTATGCTCTATATATGGATGATGCGTTCCATACAGCCTCTCTCTAAACTCAAAAATGAGATTATGGACTTCTCGGAAGGCAACATAGAAGTATCATGTAAAAGTGATAAAAACGATGAGATAGCAGAGGTAGCAAACGCTTTTGACTATGCTGCTCAAAAAGTTCGTGAACTCCTACGATCTAGACAGCTCCTACTTCGTGCCATCATGCATGAACTCAAAACCCCTATAGCCAAAGGTAGACTACTATCAGAGATGGTATCAGATGATCGACAAAAATCAAGATTTCATATGATATTTCAAAGGCTAAACCTACTCATAGATGAATTTGCCAAAGTTGAACAAGTAGCCTCCAAGAGCTTCAAAGCTATACTAAAACCATATAAGATCAGTGATATCATAGACTCTAGTGTAGATATGCTAATGCTAGATGACCCAAGCAAACATGTCAATACAATCATCTCAAAAGACTATATCATCCAAGCTGATTTTGAGCTACTCAGTCTGGCTATAAAAAACCTACTTGATAATGGTATAAAGTATAGTCGCACAAGACAGGTAAGAATAGTCATAAAAGATGAAAAGATAGAGATATCAAACTACGGTGAAGAGCTCAAAGGTAAGCTAGAGCAATACTTCGAGCCATTTCACGCCTCAAAGAGCGGACTTGGGCTTGGTCTATATATCGTAAAAAGCATCACAGATATACATAAAATGGAACTAGAGTACAGCTACAAAAATGGTAAAAATATCTTTATACTATATCAATCCGAAGTGACAAAATCCACTATATTGACCACTTGACACTCTTTTTTGAGACGCTTATTTGCTCTAGCGTCCTCTTCTGCAAGTTCAACTAAGTCTGCAAAGTCCTGTTTGTCTACTTCAAATGTATATAGCTCTTTTAGGGTATTGAGTATGATTTTAGCATCACCACTTCCAGAGCTTTCTAGATTGCGTATACCTTTGGCAAACTCATTTTTGATTAGTTTTACCAATCGTTCATTGCCCAATATATCATCTATAGAAATCTCTTTGTATGTATCTTTGTCACAGATTAGAGTATAAGTTACTTTGATTTTACCTTGCATATAGAAGTCTCCTTGTTGTATTGGAGTTATTATAGCAGAGATATTTTTAGAAATAGAAGAGTATAGCCATCCCACGAAGAAGTGGGACTTGTAGATAAGATATTAAGAACCTACCATAAATGCCAATTCCAATGCCTGATCTGCATTTAGTCTTGGGTCGCATTGTGTGTGGTATCTATCACCTAGTGTATCTGCTGTGATAGGGCTAGATGTACTTCCTGTACACTCAGTCACATTCTCACCTGTCATCTCTAGATGAATACCAGCTGCTACTGTACCCTCTGCTTCATGGATATCCATGAACTGCTTGACTTCTGATAGTATATTATCAAAGTCTCTAGTCTTGAATCCAGAAGAACTCTTCTCAACATTTCCATGCATTGGATCTATAGTCCAGACTACATTTTTGCCTGCATCACGAACTGCACGCAGTAGAGGAGGATATAAGCTACTTATATTGCTAGCTCCCATACGAACGATGAGAGTTAGTCTACCCTCTTCATTATTAGGGTTGAGTGTCTCTATGAGTTCTACAAGCTCTGTAGGCTTCATAGAAGGTCCTACCTTACATCCTATAGGGTTCTTGATACCACGGAAGTACTCTATGTGTGCCCCATCAAGCTCTCTAGTCCTATCGCCTATCCAGAGCATATGTGCTGAACAGTTATACCACTCATCTGTGATACTATCTGTTCTAGTCAATGCCTCTTCATAGTTGAGTAGCAGTGCCTCATGAGAAGTGTACACTGTCGTCTGACGAAGCTGTAGTGTTGTATTGCTAGTGATACCAGCTGCTCCTAGAAATACCATGGCTTTATCTATCTGATCACTTAGCTTTTCATACTTTTGTCCAAGTGGATGATCTTTGATGAAGTCTAGATTCCATCTATGAACCTCACTCAAGTCTGCCAAACCACCACGAGAAAATGCACGAAGCAAGTTCATTGTAGCTGCAGATTGATTGTAAGCTTTTAACATTCTTTTTGGATCTGGTATACGAGCTTCTTCTGTAAACTCTATACCATTTATGATATCACCTCTATAGCTAGGAAGCTCAACTCCACCACTCTCTTCCATATCAGAAGATCTAGGCTTTGCAAACTGACCTGCTATACGACCTATCTTTACCACAGGCTTGCCATTAGAGTATGTCATGACAACAGACATCTGTAACATAATCTTAAATAGGTTCTTGATGGTATCTGCATCGAATGCAGAAAAAGACTCTGCACAGTCTCCACCTTGGATGATAAATGCTTCTCCACGCCCTGCTTTAGCTAGCTCTTCTTTGAGATTTCTTGCTTCTCCAGCAAATATCAATGGAGGATATCCATTGAGCTCTGTTTAAGATTATGTTACAGAT